>NZ_LARO01000115.1:0-1200 GCF_000980505.1 Lactobacillus sp. N54.MGS-719 | reverse complement strand
AAGCTACCCTGGGGATAACAGGCTTATCACTCCCAAGAGTTCACATCGACGGAGTGGTTTGGCACCTCGATGTCGGCTCATCGCATCCTGGGGCTGTAGCAGGTCCCAAGGGTTGGGCTGTTCGCCCATTAAAGCGGTACGCGAGCTGGGTTCAGAACGTCGTGAGACAGTTCGGTCCCTATCCGGCGCGGGCGTAGGATATTTGAGAGGAGCTGCCCTTAGTACGAGAGGACCGGGGTGGACTGGCCTCTGGTGTATCTGTTGAGCCATCAGGCTCATGGCAGAGTAGCCAAGCCGGGACGGGATAAACGCTGAAGGCATCTAAGCGTGAAGCCCCCCTCAAGATGAGATATCCCATACGCAAGTAGTAAGACCCCTTGAAGACGACGAGGTAGATAGGGCAGAGGTGGAAGTGCAGTAATGCATGAAGCTGACTGTTACTAATCGGTCGAGGGCTTAACCAAAAGGTTATGGTTAAGGATAGGTAAGAGAAAGTTATTTCCTGAAGGATGAAAGATAGAAGTAGAAGAAATTCAGTGTGCAGTTTTGAAGGTATATACCTTTTGGCCCGGTGGCTCAGCTGGTTAGAGCGCCGCCCTGTCACGGCGGAGGTCGTGGGTTCGAACCCCATCCGGGTCGTTTAGATACGACTATTTCAATTCTTTGAAAAATGAATATGGACTGGTGCAGTATCGTAGATGGGGTCTTAGCTCAGCTGGGAGAGCATCTGCCTTACAAGCAGAGGGTCACAGGTTCGAGCCCTGTAGGCCCCATTGTTACCAATGTTTTATGCCGATGTGGCTCAATTGGCAGAGCAGCTGATTTGTAATCAGCAGGTTATCGGTTCGAGTCCGATCATCGGCTTTTTAAAATGGATGGGTTCCCGAGTGGCCAAAGGGGGCAGACTGTAAATCTGTTGCGTCTCGCTTCGGTGGTTCGAATCCACCTCCATCCATTATTATTTTTACAATAATGGTTGTATTTTTCCAGAAATTGTATATAATAATAGAGTAAGAATTAGCGCGGGGTGGAGCAGTCTGGAAGCTCGTCGGGCTCATAACCCGAAGGTCGCAGGTTCAAATCCTGCCCCCGCAATTTTTTTATGCAATGAGAAGTGCACAGATAAAAATATAGAAGTTAAAAACATGCTTGCATGTTTTTTAACAGATATATTTTTAGATGTATACGGCGAATGCCGTA
>NZ_LARO01000032.1:0-18700 GCF_000980505.1 Lactobacillus sp. N54.MGS-719 | reverse complement strand
AGTCACGGCATTGGCTTCATCTCCACTTTACATAGTAAAAGAAAAAGTGTTGAACGACTACTCCGTCGAGTAATCATCCAACACTAGATTAGTATGTTTCGTATTCTTCAAAACGTTGTAAATGATGAAGATTGGGAACAACAACAGAAGTAGCCATACAATGTACAAAATAAGCGCTTGAAGTGAATTGGTTGATAAAAGTCGACCAGCCAAACTAAAGATCACATTCGAAATGGACATCTTTTGTGTATAACTTACAGCCGAAACGGAAGCACCAGAGTCGGTGAATAAAACGATCAAACTGATCAAAGCCGTCAAGATTACAGATAGTTGAACATAGCTGTAACGGTGACTGCGTTGCTTTTTAATCTCTCTAACTTGGCTTTCTACCTTAGGGTGCTTCTCCGCAAATTCCTTACTGCGTGTTCTCACCTTATCTTCACGTTCATCAACGCGGTTAAATATATTCGAACCTACCTGATTAATCTTTTCCGTTAATCGCTTATCAGCAGTATATTGCTCAACTTTATCTTTCCGATCGCAGACGATGAAGAGCCAGACCATCAAAGCTAGGAAGCAAATCCAACCAGCTGCTCTAGAAAAACTCATCAGAATCAGTAAAAAGACGCCAAGCAAAAAGACGATGGTTGCATTCTGTCTAACCCAGGCAATCATTCTTTGTACAGTGGAATTTTGCTTTTCTGGATAAAATTCTTCGCGGTATGCGGCACGGCTAGCTATCTTCTTTCCTTCATCGGGTTGTTCATACTTAGCCTGCTTGTGTTGATCCGTGAAAAAGTCATCACGATACTTTTTCAGGTTAAAGCCGCAGTTTGGACAGATGTCATCTGTATCACTAATCTCGTGTCCGCAGTTTGGGCATGTAGTCATATTCAAAAGTCCCTTCTTTTTTGTATTATTATACCATGCTTATACAAGCAAAAAGACGAGAGCAAAAAAAGAGCGGTCCTACGACATCATAGGACTGCTCTTTATCTTTTTAACTAATTATTGTTAGTTCTATTTCTCTTAAAGTACTTACCGAAATCAATACCTTCATAAGTTAACTTAACTGCAGCTGATAAGGTAATTGGCAAAATGAATACCAAGATTAACAAACCAACGTCCACAGTCAAGGCAACTTCGATCAAGGTTGGAATGCCTGATGGAATGAGGGCTGCGAAAGTACCACCCAAGATGATTGCGGCTGAGATAACAACCGTACCAATGATGGCACATGCCTTCAAGATTCTTGAACTTGGAGTAGTAAATCCTTCTTCCTTGAGTTCGTTGTAACGAGTCATGAGGAAGATACTGTAGTCAACACCTAAGGCAATCAACATGATAAAGCTAAAGAATGGTGTATTCCAAGTAAGCATGCTTCTGCCAAGAACTACCTTAACAATCCATTGGTTGATTGAAAGTGAGCAGAGGTAAGCAATAAGCAAAGTACCAAGAATGTAAACAGGTTGAAGAAGTGAACGAGTTACGAACATCAAAGCAATACCGATACCAATTAACATGATTGCGGCAGTTCTGATGAAGTCGCCACTAGCAACTGACTTAGTATCCTTGATCTTTGAACTTTGACCACCCATGGCAACCTTAGCATTCTTCAATGGAGTACCTTGGAAGGTCTTCTTAGCCATTGCGCTCAATTCTTGTGATTCGTCAGTAGCTTCAGTTGCACTTGGGTTTGAGTTGAAGACAACGATAATTTGAGCTGACTTCTTGTCAGGGCTGAGGTATACATCCATTGACTTCTTGAACATTTCATTCTTCAAGAATTCCTTTGGAATGTAGAAGGTATCTGCGGCAGCAGATGAACCTAAGCCTCTAAGGTAAGCTTCACCTTGACCCAAACCACTGTTTACAGTATCGATACCTGTAGTAAGTTCTGGAGCCTTAGCAGCTAACTTGCCAGCACCCATGCTGAGTTGGCCGGCACCGCTGTTAAGTTGGCCGATACCTGAGATAAGTTGTGGAGCTTGGCTAGCTAATTGACCAACACCGTTGTTAAGTTGACCAGCACCGTTAGCTAAAGTACCAAGACCAGTGTTCAAAGTACCTGCACCGTTTGCAAGAGTGCCAAGGCCGCTGTTAAGTTGACCAGCACCATTTGCAAGAGTACCAAGACCACTTTGAAGTTGGCCGGCACCTGAATCAAGTTGACCAGCACCAGCGCTAAGACGACCGACACCTGCACTTAATGTGCCAAGACCTGAGTTAAGACGACCAGCACCACTGTTAAGAGCTGCGGCACCTGAGTTAAGTCTTTGTGCACCTGCAACCCCTTGACTAGCAGCTGATTGAACTTGAGATAAACCAGAGCTTAATTGGTTCAAAGCAGTTGCGGCACCTGGAAGTACACGGTTTGAAGCTTGAGCTAATTGACGAACACTGCTTTGCAAAGTTGCTAATTGTCGTAATGACCCAGTTAATGAACTTAATTGTGAGTTAAGACCAGCAAGTTCACTTGAAACAGCACTAGCATTATTAGAGTTTTGGCTGTTTGAAGATAATTTTGCTGCATTCAAAGCAGCTTCAACAGCACGATTTGCAGCAGCTCTTTCAGTTGGAGTCAAATTACTGCTATCAAGTGAACTTTGAGCTCTAGCAAGTGCAGCAGATTGTGCACTTGAAGCAGTGTTTGAACCACCATTAGTCATTTGGCTAACTTGTTCTCGTAATCTTTCTAATTGTATGCTCAATTGAGCAACTTGTGAAGTATCCAAACCACTAACTTGTTGGTTCAACTGCTGAATACCACTATTAATTTGTGGCAAAGCAGTTTGCAATGCAGCAAGTTGCTGTCTGTTAGAACCACTCAATTGAGTTGAAAGTTGTGAACTCAATTGTTGTAATTGGTTAACCATTTGTTGGGTACCGTTTTGCAATGATTGCGTACCGCTACGTAAGCTATTAGCACCACTTTGCAAACGGTTGGCACCACTTTGAAGGCTGCTTGCACCAGTAACCAAAGCATGAGTACCACTAGCTAAACGACCAGCACCTGTTTGCAAACGAACCGCACCACTTTGAAGTTGGCTTGATCCACTTTGCAAACGATCAGCACCACTAACTAGTTGGCCTGAACCACTTTGCAGGCGAGTTGCACCACTTTGCAATTGTTGCGCACCATTTTGCAAACGACTAGTGCCACCAACTAATTGTTGTGCACCACTTTGAAGTTGACCAGTACCATCTTGAAGTTGATCAGCACCGTCTCTTAATCTGTTAGCACCGTTTGCTACTTTATTAGCACCTTTGCTTAACTTACCTAAACCGGAACGAGCTTGATCTACCCCATCGTTAACAGTGTTCAATTGATTATTTACGTAAAGCATATCAATTGGTTGACCGTAAGGTTGGGTTACAGATGTTGCAAATGAAACGTCTTTTGATTGTTGAAGTTGTCTGGTCAATTGATCAATCAACTTCAAGTTTTCTTCGTTATCTAATCTATGTTTACTTTGGATGTACAAGTATGATGGTTCAGCCATACCCTTTGAGAAGTGCTTTTGAACTACCAACAAACCTTGCTTAGATGGAACTGAATCAGCAATTTCATCAGTATCATCGTAATTCAAGTGGCCTGAGTACATCAACATAAATGGAACTGTAACCACGGCTAAAACAGCCAAGTAAATGATTGGGTGTTTCAAAGTTGAAGCTGAAATTCCATGCCAAAGCTTATCATCACTTTCGCCAGTGAACTTCTTAACTGGCCAGAACATCTTCTTACCAAGAACAGCCATAAAGAATGGGTTGAGTGTTAAAAGTACTACCAGAAGTACGGCAACACCAACGGCAACACCAACAGCTGATCTGTAAATAGAGAATTTAGCCAAACTTAAAGCTGTAAAACCGATTAAGATAGATGAACCTGAGTAAAGGATGGTCTTACCAGCGTTACGAAGCGCATCGTGCATCGCCTTGTACTTGTCCATCCCTTTCCCCAGATCCTCTTTAAACTTGTCATACAGCAGGATGTTGTAGTCGGTACCGATACCAAATAGCACGATAACCATGAACACCTGAGTAAAGTTTGAGAATGGGAAATTAGCATGTTCTACTAAGTTCGTAACAATTGAGAAGGAAGTAAGGAATGATACACCAACAGTCAATAATGAAATTAATGGCACAATTGGTGACTTAAATACGATAATTAAGACGATAAAGATGAAGACAACTGTAATTGCCTCAGTCTTCTTAATTCCCTCCTGAATTGAAGCAGAGAAGTCATGTTGCAAAACGTCAGCACCAGTTACATAAGTGCGAAGGCCTTGCGTTTTAACATCCCTATTCATTTGGTTATAAACTTGTTCAACCGTACGGCCCTTCTTAGATACGTTGAATTGTGCTACCCAAGTCGTACCGTCCTTTGATTGAAGCTTCTTTCTAGTAGCAATATTGGAATCAGGAAGCAACGTGTCCTTAATTCCGTACTTACTTTTATCATTAGTAAACTTGTCAAGCGTATTGTTGATAGCTTGTTTATCAGCATCAGTCAGCTTGCCATGTTCCTTGTTAAAAACAAGTGCTATCGCATAGGTGTTTTTCTTCTTTGCACCCCAGTTGTTTTCAATTGATTGCGCGACGTTGCTTTCAACATTGCTTGGCAATGTAATATCTGAGTGAGCGTTAGTTAGCTCAGTGATATTAGGCAAAGCAACAACGGAAATAATCAATATCAAAACCCATGCAATTAAAGAAAAAACATGATTTTTCAGAAATTTCTGCACTTTCCTATTTCCTCCCTAGTTTTTGTAAATCAGGCTCTGGTTCTACGAGACGCAGAATCATTTCGTGATAATTACGATTAGATTCATTCTTAGTTTCATCAACAAAAGAAGATGAATTGTCTAAGAACACATAACCCAATACAGCACCAATTAAAGCATGGAATGAAATGACACTCTCTTTTCTAAAATTAAGCTTTTCACCTAATTTTATCAGATTAAAAATCTCCTGATTAATCTCAGCATCCTTTGGATATTCGTTCAAATGATACACGATACTGGACAAGGCCCGATCACTCAACAAAAAGTCACGCACCGTGTCCGCAAACTTAAGCAAGGCCTCCCTACCGGAGATCCCTATCAAATCATCCATTAACTTGTGCCGTAAGATCTTTACTTGTCTTGCACCAATTAAGGATAATAACTGCTTTCGGCCTGAAACATAGTGATAAAGTGATTGCGAGCGAACATCTAATGACTTAGCCAAAGCTGGCATCGTCATCTTATCTAAGCCCTTCTCACAAATCAGCTCAGTTGCCTGATCGATGATCTTGTCCAGATCAAGATTTCTTTTTTGTGCCATTCTCATCCCTCCTTCTCCTAGCATAATAAATACTATATCACTACAAAGTGAAGAATACAATCTACATAGTGTAAATAATGCAAAAAATAATAAGGCGAAACGCCTTATTATTTATGCCTATTTATTTTCTTTTACTAAACCAATTATTAACTTGTTTGCCTAGCTTATTAAAGTTCTTATTGTTGCCGCCCCAAACAGACACGCTGTAAGCATGGCCGTTGCCTTGGACGATTGCTGTCGCAAAATCATCATCACCGATCGCATAAACGCCGCCGCTGATGCCGTTCACCATGCTTGGCAAAGGACGTGAGCTAGCAATTGTGCTAAGCACACGACTAGCATGTTGCCGGTTAAGCACTCTACCTTGGTAAAGACCGACCATCGTCTTAGTCAAATCGTTAGCAGTCGTCTTACCATATGAATCACCGTTAAAGTTCTTGGCGATCGACGTTTGCGTTGCACCCATTCTCTTAGCTACAGAGTCAACATTATTTACGCCAACTTTTCTAAGCAAAGCGTTTGATGCAGTCTTATTGCCTTTAAGCATCCCTTCACGCAAGTAAGCAATGCCATAAGCCATATTAACCTGGAACATCTTATCGCCCTTGGCCTTGTCTGACTTCTTAATCTTAATCGCGGTTCTAGAATTAATCTTACCGTTTTGTTCTTGTTCATATAGCGCAATAAGCAAAAACAGCTTCATCGCCTTTTTAGCATCATGTGCTTTTTGCGTATTAGCGACTACGGCATAACGGCTAGAATTGGTCAAATCTTGGACGGCAACTTGGTAGCTGTCATCAATGCCCATCGTCTTCTTAATGATCTTAACCAGCTTCTTGTTGCTACCGCTCTTAGCCTTAACGTGGTTGGTATATTCAATTGAGTTAACCTTAGGTTCCTTCAGCGTCTTGACCTTTGGTTCCTTGGCTTTTTTCGTCTTATTAACCTTGCTGGTTGTTGGTCCCACAACCTTTAATTTGGCGTTATCCACGCGTTTTAAGTTAGTCGTGTACAAAAGAAAGGCCACCAAGGTCGTAATAATTGCACCTATTAATACTTTATGTTTCATTTATTTGCCTCAATCTTAGAAGAAATGGTGTCGCTTCATCAGAATTACTAGCCAGATCATCAAAACCGCCATCAATAGGATAATCAAAATCCAGTCAAACGAGGTTTTCAAGATTGGCAAAGAAACGTTCATCCCATAGAACCCAGTCAAAATAGTTGGAATCGTCAAAACCAATGACCACACAGTTAAGAACTGCATCGTGTCGTTCAGGTTATTGTTCATCATGTTGTTGGATGTTGCTGACAAAGTCTTCGTAACTTGTTGTGAAATCCTAACCATTTCTGCTGACTGGCTTGATTCAATTAACACGTCATCGAGTCGTTCTTTAGCTTCCTTAGTGAAGTTCAATTTACTGTGGTCCAAGCTGTGCAACATGATCAGATCAGTTTGAATAGAACTGGACAAATAAACCAAACTTTTTTCAATATTAGAAAGCTCGACCAAATCCTTGTTGTTAATGTTATCAGACAATTTTTGATCCAAGCTGTTACGCTCAACATCAAGCTGCGTAACGGCACGCTGGAAATATTGTGAAGAGTAAAGAAAGAACAGCATCAACAGTTCCGTTACATCCTTTGCTTCAGATAATCTTTCCCGCATATGTTCGTCGTTGAATTCGTCAAAAACATAACTGGTTGATTCGGTATGGAAAGTGAAGACATTTTCACCGACAACCAAGAATGTAATTGGGTGGGAAGTGAAGTGCTTAATCGTATTGGTGGGCCAGATTGGTACATCATAAACTAGCAAGTGACTCTTGGTATGCAAGTCATAGTCGTAGCGAGGACGTTCGTGACGGTCGGAAATATATGAAATAATATCCGGCGTAAAATTGAACTCACTTTGCAAATTATCGCTGTCTTCCTCGCTTAAATTGTTGATGTCGTACCATTTATATTTTGTTTCCACCGGGAAATTTTGTTGTCTTATCAACTGGCTCACCTCTGCATTTTTATTTACCTATAAATGTTACCATTTTTCCATAAAAAAAGCAGACCCAGCACGGTCTGCTTTTAACATTAATTGCTATTTAGTTTTATTGCTTCCAAGCAGCATCAAACTTTTGCTTACCAGCGTTAATTTGGCTGTTAACATTTTGACCCTTTTGTGCTGCGGACAAAATGTTTTGCATAATGCTGTTCAATTGTTGGTATGCAGCATTTGAGTTCTTTGAAACAGGAACACTGTACAAGTGCTTCATTGAGTCTTCAAGTTTAGCAGGAAGCTTGGTGCTCTTGTTGTTCTTGTATTCGCTTGAAGTTACAACGCTTTCGTTAACTGGAATGTAACCAGTAGCGTTAGCCCACTTAAGTTGACTTGACTTAGATACCAAGAACTTAATGTACTTAAATGCGGCTGCCTTTTGATCAGCAGTTGCGTGGTTGAACATGTAAATGTCAGTACCTTGTTGCATAGTGTACTTGCCAGGACGTGGAGCAACGTCGTAAGCGAACTTGTTGCCTACACCTTGCTTAACGAAACCTTCACCTGCTGAAGTACCGATGAACATAGCAACTTTTTCGTTAGCAAATGGACCTGAAAGGTAGTGTTCTGAACCAGCCACTCTGAAGTAACCCTTCTTGATACCATCTGCGTAGTAGTTAATAACTTTCTTTGAAGCAGCACCACTGAAGTTAACCTTGTCTGAGAAGTTAACACCTTCGTTCTTCAAGCCAAGAGTGTAGTAGTTCGAAAGTGAGTCAAAACCAGCACCTACAACCTTGTGGTTACTCTTCTTGTAAATAGTTTCTGACACTTGCTTAAGTTCTTCCATAGTGGTTGGAACTTTCTTAATGCCATACTTCTTGAACATGTCAGCGTTGTAAGTCAAAGTTTCGATTGACTTGTTAAATGGAATACCATATTGGGTACCCTTGATCTTAGCACCGTCAAGAAGTTCGGTTCTAATACCAGATGCCTTAGCGCTACCCCAACCAACATTCTTGTTGTTGATGTATGGAGTCATGTTTACAAGCATCTTGTTTTGTGCAGCATTCCAAAGCCAGCCTGGATATGCTTGGGTAATAGTTGGCAAGTTGTTTGGTGATTGCAAAGTTGAGTTGATCTTAGCTTGCAAATCATTGTAAGTACCTTGGTTTTCCAACTTAACGTTAATCTTAGGGTTCTTCTTTTCGAATTCGTTAGTCAATTTCTTCAAAGTAGAACCTTGTACACCAGGCATAGCGTTCCAAAAGACAACTGTAGTCTTCTTAGTAATCTTTGATGGAATCTTTTCTGATGAACTTGATGAAGAGTTGCTACCGCCATTTGAACAAGCAGCAGTTCCTACTAAGGCTAAAGCAGCAACGGCAGCCATAGCAAGTTTCTTACTAAACTTCATTTGGATAAATCCTCCTAAAAAATAAAGCTAAACAACAATAATCTTTAATTTTACTAAAGCGTGGCTGTTTGACCACGTTTAGGTAAAATACGTTCTCCAAATGGATTCTCTTCCAGCTCCGGATGCAATGTGTGCACCGGTACCAAAATAGCTGGCTGAATCCCACCAATTATTTCTTTGAGTTCTTTTTCATCGGCGTGGCCTGAGCAACGCAATGCAATGAACTCAATTTTATTTTTAGCGAATTGCTCTACAAATGGCTTGTAGGTAGGGTCGAAGTCACCCAATGGCTCGGCATTTGAATGGATGTAAAGACCGCCCATTTGAAGCTTATCATAATCGCTTACAGCTTGCCATAAGTATTTATGATTATCCGCCAAAAGCTCGTCGTAGCTGACTTCAAGCTCTGGATTCAAATCAGAATACTTCTTGTCTTCTGGCAAGTAGTAATATGGATAATCTTCGTTAAGACTGTCCTTAATCAAATGCGCACGCTTAGCATGCAAAACCACCTTACGTGGAGAATCAGAAACAATTCTAAGCAAACGCTCCACGTTAGTTGGGTAAGTGTTAAAGGTGATTTGGCGATCAGGGTTGGCGTTTTGCAAGCGCACGATTTCTTCAGTTAACTCCACTTCGTTCTTAGGACCAGTGAATTCTTCGCTGTTTTCATCGTGCTTTTCTTCTGGCCAAGAAACGCCAGTACCTTCAATGATCAACATATCGCTACCTTTGGCCGCTTGCATGAAGGCACGAACCAAATCTGGGTGGTAGCCATGCAAACGAATATCACCAGTGTAGGCGATTTGCTTGTCCGGTGTCTTAACTAGTAAGCCAGTTGCACCGTAAGCATCGTGGTCACTAGGATATATTTCCAGGGTAATATCTCCCACCTTGATCGGCTTCTTATACTCAGCCGCAATGATTGGACGAGTGTAGTTCTTCTCGTGTCCAGCGGCTGGTAAAAGAAAGTCGCCATTTTCATTCAAAGCAGGAAGTAAATGAGCAGTAATTGGACCTGCATAAAGTGGAATTTCAGGTGCAAGCAAGTTTAGGACCTTGCTGTGGTCCAAGTGTAAGTGTGAAATGTAAGCTGCAGAGTGTTCCCAGCGTTCAGTATCGATTGGCTTGCCCGTAATTTTTGGATCGTAAAAATTAGGCACATCCCCAATCAACTGATTTTTAATCAAAGTTTGGTAACTTTCATCTGGCAGCTTTAACTCAGGACGATATACTTCGCCTAAGTCAAACAGAACGTGTGACTTGTTATAAGCCACTTCGATCATTGGTCCACCAATTGTGGTTAAACCGTTATAAAAGGTAACGGTTGTTTTATCCTTTAAGGTCATTACGTACTACTCCTCGAATAATTTGCTTTCTAAAGATGAAGTATAAGATCAAGATTGGCAAAACGGTTAATGTAGCAGCTGCTAATTGCAATTGCGTTTCACTACCTGCATCTGAGGCAAATGAAGTTAAACCGTTGTTCAACAGTCTCATGCTGTCTTCATTGGTTACCAATAATGGCCATAGGAATGAATTCCAACCTGAAATGAAGCTCAAAAGCGCCACAGTGAACAAACCACCTTTAGACATTGGTACCAAAATTCTCCAGATGTATTCCCAGTCGCTAGCCCCGTCAATCATCGCAGCCTTGTAGATGGTTTGTGAGATTGAGCCGAAGTAGCTTTGTAAGTAGTACATGTAGAAAATTGAAGTCAAGAATGGTAATACCAAACCGATGTAGGTGTTAAGTAAGCCCATTCTGGCAATGGTGTTGTAGTTAGTGAAGATGATTGCTTCACCTGGCACCATCAAGAGTGACAAAAGAACGACTTGTACAACGCCCTTACCCTTGAACTTCAAATTAACCATGGCAAAAGCACCAAGAAGTGCGTTAAACAAACTTACGATAGTCGTTACACTAGCCGTAATAAAGGTGTTTAAGAAGTAACGAGCAAATGGTGCTTGGGCAAAGACCTTAGCATAGTTTGACCATTCAAAGTGCTTAGGAATTAATGTTGGCGGAATCGTTGTCGTTTCTCTAAAACTCATTAGTCCGCCCAAAATCATGTAAACGAATGGAAAGACAGTAATAATCGCAAAGATTGCTAAAACGATGTAAGCAACCAAAGCACCCCAACGAATCTTCTTCATTTTTTACCGTCCCCCAATCTTTTTCATCATCTTACGTTGTAAGAAGGTTACGAACATAATGATGAGGAATAAAATTACCGTTGCGGCCATCGCTACACCTGGCGTACCTACAATTTGAAATTTGTTATAAATGTAGAACACTGCCGTTGTAGCTGAGTTTCCGACACCTGCTTGTCCGTTGAACAATGCATATACGGAAGTATAAATCTTGAATGCCGCAATAATGTTCATCGTCAATAAGAAGGCGATCGTTGGTACAAGTTGTGGCATAGTAATACGCCAGAACTTTTCAGTACCGGTTGCGCCGTACATATCGGCAATAGTGTAGTAGTTTGGATCAATGTTACGAAGAGCACCCATCAAGATAACGATGTTAAAGGCAAGTGATGTCCAAACACCAAAGATAATGATGGTTGTCAGTGACATTGATGGATCATCAATCCAGTTAGGAGCTGGCAAATGAAGCGCTCTTAATAGGAAGTTAAGCATCCCGTATTCACCATTAAAGATGTAACGGAACACGATACCAATCGCAATGGTTGAAGTAACGTAAGGCATAAAGAAAGTCGTTTCAAAGAATGACTTGTGCTTTACCTTACTGAAAATAAACCATGCGAGCATGATTGAAATAGCTAATGCTACAGGCACCGAAATTAGCGCATAAAGAATGGTGTTTCTAATTGCGCGCCAAAATTCGGGATCACTAAAGATGTATTGATAGTTGCTAAAGCCAGTCCAGTTCAAATTGATTAATGGACCGCTTTGGAAACTCATCACAAATGCCCGTAAAATTGGGTAAATACTAAAGAAAGTAACAAAGATAATTGTTGGCGCTAAAAAGAGCCAAGCTTTCTTTTGATTGCTCTTCATTAGTAGACACGCTCTCCTTCCTTAGTAAAGAGGAATACGCGATCTAGGCGCATCTTTAAGTTAACGGTGCTTCCCCTCTTAATTGGGGTTTCAAGATCAACAAGTGAACGAGCTTGAACGCCATCATGAGTAAATTTTAAAATACATTCACGGCCGATTAATTCAACATCGTCGATCTTAGCTGAAACGTGACCACTATCAGCTGGCAAAATATTTTCAGGGCGAACAGATAATGTGTATTCGCCATCAGTTAAATCATGTTTGAAACGACTTTGTTCTAAGTCATCTACGTTGATTTCAAAGTCCGAGCCGGTAATCTTGCCGTCTTTAACAGTAACTTTGAAATTATCAATTACAGGGTTACCAACGAAGTTAGCAACGAAGTAGTTATTTGGTTCAAGATAGAAGTTTTGACCCATATCATCTTGTTGGATCACACCATTGTTGAAGAGGATGATTTTATCACCAATGGATAAAGCTTCTTCTTGGTCGTGGGTAACGAATAAAGTAGTGATGCCCACTTTTTTAACCAAGTTACGGATTTCTTCACGAATCTTCAAACGAAGACGTGCATCAAGGTTACTCAAAGGTTCGTCCATGAGCAAGATCTTAGGTTGTTGCACCAAGGCACGAGCGATTGCGACACGCTGTTGTTGACCACCTGACAAGTTACCTGGCTTTTGGTCGGCAAGTTCGGTGATTTGAGTTGTTTCCATGTACTTTTCCGCAATCTCCTTAGCCTTATCTTTAGGCATTTTTTGCTTGCCCACAGTTAAAGGAAACATAACATTTTGAAGGACTGTCATGTGTGGGTATAAAGCATAGTTCTGGAAAACGTAGCCAATTTGACGATCTTTAGGTGCTACGTTAACGACAGATTTGCCATCAAAAAGAATATCGCCACTGGTTGGGTTAAGTAAACCAGCAAGCATGTTCAAAATGGTTGTCTTACCACAACCTGAAGGTCCAAGTAAACAAACAAGGTCGCCTTTCTTAACTGAGAAGCTAACGTCCTTGATTGCTTCGTGACCATTGTCGTAAACCTTTTTAAGGTTCTTTACTTCAACAAATTTATCATCATTCATAAGTTTCACACACCACTATATATTGATTTAAGTTTATAAATTTATCTATTAATTTTAAGCTAAAAAGACACAAAAAACAAATAATTCAGTAAAAAAATTTGTGGTTTCTCAGTGTTGGTGAAATAAACCTCTCTCAGTATTCGCGTTTTATTTGTATTCAAGCCTTTGCATAGTTGTATTTTGCTTTTTTGTTCGGGTTTACTAAATATTGTGGTACGTACCCAAAAAATAGGTCATGAAATTAATTTTCATGACCTATTTTTTCTAAATTATTTATTTTTTTATAAATTGTCGCCGCGTTCAAATTGGTACTTAGAACTGTTCAAAGCTTGTCTTACCAATTTGCTCATTAATTCCTTGGTCTTCTTGGTAATTACGCCGGCAGTAACATCGTTGGCGTTAGTCAAATACTTGATTAATTCAGTACCGTCAAGCTCCTTGGCTTTTTCATCAATGGCATCGATACGACCGATACCGTAGCTTTGGCAATCGTCACGGTAAGCATTTACTTCATAAATGTATTGGTGGTAACGTGGTTCAACGATTACTTGCAAAGTCTTGTAAAGCCAGTAAGCACTGCTGTCTGGATCAACCATGTGCTCGGCAACCTTGTAGTTAAGTGGCGTATCTTCGATGTTGGTATAGAAAGGAACGTATGGTGAGTATGCGTAAAAGCCCATGTTGATCCATTGAATAGCAGCCATCTTAGTTGGAACATCGTTTCTGATTTGCAAGATGCTTGATTCTTGGTTTCTGTCTAATGCGATTGAACGGAACATCTTTTGTTCTTTTTCAGTGCCGGATGAGAAAGTATCCATTGGATCATATGGGGTGCCGTTGTAGTGACTAGTCAAAAATCTTTGCACGTCTTCAACGCCAATCTTTTTTTCAGGAACGCGAGTAAATGGCATTTCTTGGCTAGTTGGATCTTGTTCAATACTTGGGTTAAACAACTTTTGACCGTACCAAGTTCTTGGGGTGTTGTAGAAAGCATCAGCTTCATCCTTAGTACCAAAGATATCACGGAAGTTGAAACTACCATCGGTACTATTGTTCAAGTGGTTCTTTTCAACGAATTCTTGGAGGCCTTTGCTGTACATAAAGTTGTCTGGATCATTAAAGTCAACGTTTTGGATAACCATAATGTTAGGACAAATTGCGTATGAATCGTCAGGAACACGAGCAGCTACCCATTGGTGACCAGCGCCAGTTTCAAGGTACCAAACTTCCTTGTTGTCTGAAAATGCGATACCGTTGCTTTCACCAGTACCATATTTTTCAATCAAACGACCTAAACGCTTAACACCTTCACGTGCAGTCTTAACGAATGGCAAAGTGATGTAAACCATTGAATCTTCGTTAATACCGTCTTCAACGAGTGGGTCGTGACCTAGGCAGCGAGCGTTGGTTGCTTCAGTTTCGGTAGCTGACATAGCGACGTTATATTCGTTGATACCTTGTTCGTCCCAACGACCTTCTGAATCATCAGCAGTTGGAGCAGCAGTCCACTTGCAGCCATCACCTTCAAGGTGCATCTTGAAGCCGTTGTATTTTGAAACATAATCTTCATCGTAGTGGCGAGCCTTGTTTACGACAAACAGCTTTTCGTTAATGCCGCCGTAACCGTCTTCGTCACGAGCGATCATAGTTGAGCCATCGATTGAAGCATCTTTACCGACAAGCATTGCGGTACAGTTATCTTTTTTCATTAATATGTACTCCCTTTTAAAAATTTATATCTACATTTTACTCTTCATTGACCTGCATTTGGCGATCAACTTTAGCTCTACCATTATTATAGTTAAATTGATAGCCAGGTTGAATATTATACAGATAAACATTGAAGTCCAGCGTGCCATCAGTTGAAACGGCCTGCAGGTTAACTCCGCGCGCCATTAGTTCATTGCCTCTGAATACAGCAGTGGCTTGATAAATCACGCGTTTATTTTCTCTCAGAGCTTTTCTAACTTTAGCTTCAAAAATGGTTTGAATTCGTTGGTTAGAAAAAGCCGATTGGGTAAACAGGTTCTTAGGGTTGTTCTGGTCCCCGGATTGGTTGCTTGGATCGTAGTTACCGCTTTGGTCGATACCAGCGGAAACCGAATAAGCGATCAGGTGACCACGGTTATAAATCTGCGTGCCGTTTCTGTGGTTGTAATGCCAACCAGTCGGTTCTACGAACTGCCGCACACGCAAACTATCATTAGCCACGTTGCGCCGCTCCAAAAAGGCAGTATTGGAACGTGAAGTTCTATTCAGCGAATCAAGGTTTGAATAAATTACTCGGTTGATCTTCCAAGAGCTTTTAACTAAGGTCGAACGATTATGGTTCACTTCGGTATATGCCCTAGAGCCACTCTTGAAATTCAAATCAGCTAGCTTTTTATAATCGCTTTGCGATAGCCCGCCATAGACCTTATTGCTTTTTGAAGCACTCTTGATAGTATTGGTTACTTGGTCATTGCTATTGCCAGTTACATTTTTAATAAATTGGCTACCATTAGGATCGCTGCCAGCTTTAGTAAATACTCCCCAGGCAATAGCGATAATTACAATAATCGATGAAAAAACAGTACTCTGTTTTCTGCGTCGTCTTCTTCTTGCCATAAAAATCCTCTAACTTCGTGCCCAGTCATCAAGCATCCCTAAAAAGAAGCTTTCTGACAAACGCTTAATCTTGGCACCATCTTTAATCAAATCACGTGCCGTATTCAAATCTTCGTTGTCTTTTCTAAAGAAATCATGGTCACCCATAATCAGATAATTGGTCATTGGGTTAACCTTATCTTCGACCTTACCACCCATGTTGCCAATCATCTTGTCGGCGTCTTGTTCATCCATATGAATGTGACCTGATAAAACGATGTTTTTATTTTGGACCGGATTTCTAAAACCGAGATCAATGTAATCGACATCGTCGCCAGTTAAATCAACGTTCTTGATCTTGTTACGTGTCGCTTCAAGCAAATCATCGGTGAAGTGCGCACTAAAGTCGTTATAAACCTTGATCGTATCAAGCGAGTCGGCTAAACCGTGGTGCTCCTCTACTTGCGCGATACCAGCACGCTGCATGCAGTCAATCAAACGATTGTGGCGTTCGCGTGGATAGTACGCTCTGGCTAAGCGTAACACATCGACGTAATCATTATTTAAGATTGGCAACTTGTACTTTTGACTTAAATCATATAAAAAGTTCAGATCAAAGTTGACGTTATAACCAATGATAATGTCGTCATCGATGAACTCACGGAATTCCTTAATCGCTTGTTCAGCAGGAATCCCCTCATTAACGATTTGTTCTTCAGTAATGCCATTCAATTTGGTAATAAAAGCAGGCACCTTATTGTTCTTAGGGAACTTGATCAAATTAGTATATTGGTCAACGATTTGGCCGTTTCTGACCTTCACTGCACCAAGTTCTGTAATGCGGTCTCTGTATGGACTCAGGCCAGTCGTTTCAATATCCAGCATGGTGTAATTAGACAAAAAGTCAGGTATTTCTTGCCCTTTTTGCCGCAACTTATCTTGGGCACCGGGAACATGCAGAATCCCGTTTTTTACGTAAATACTCATTTCTCACCTATTTAGTTAATTTCATCATCATATCGTGTGAATCTGTGGCAAAACCAGCTGATCTCTTTTGAATATCGTCTGGTAAATCATTATCGGCTAAATCTGCAGCAACGTAATGCCAATTAGGGAACTGTTCAACTAGCTTAACCATTGGATCAAGCAGTTGTGGACTGGTTTCATCAACGCCGAGTTCTAAGACAACGACCTTCTTGTCTTCGTTACCGGTTAAGAACCAACGGAAGCGCGTATTGGCATCGGTGTCTGGGAAGAAATTGGCGTTAAGTGGCATGTGCAATTCCATTGGAGAATTACAATCCTCACACTTTGGCACTTCACCTTTTCCTTCTAAATACTTCTTAACGACTTCACGATCATCCTTTTGACCATGGTTCACGCCGCTAGAACATTGCATTCTGGTCCAGTCACCGAAGGCATTGAAGATGCGTTTTTCGTTAAAACCAGCATTTTCAAAGAAGTGACCGAAAGTGCTAGTAGCGATGAAGTATTGCTTATCTTTGAGCAGCTCCTTTAAAGCCAACATAGTTTCACTTGGCTCATATTCAAGCGAATATTCGTTGACCAGTTGACTCCAGAAAGCCCATTGTTCATCCCAAGTGTCAAACTTCTTGTCGAGGGCATCCCCGATTGTATGCACATCGTACTTGTCAGCAACCTTGCCATATTCATCATCGAAGTTTTCCTCGCTTAAAATGTCGAGGCCTTCCTCTTTAGCCATGCCATTACCAGCAGTGACGATCACGGCATCAGCATCTTTCAGCCATTCTTTTACCTTAGTTAAATCTGTCATTATGATTCTCTTTTCCTAATTATTTTGTATAACCTGTAAAATGCAGTTTTCCATCAATGTATTCGCCTAAAAAGACATCATTAACATTATTATAACCTGCTTTTTCTACTTCATGCTCGAGCCAAGACTCGTCTTTGTGAATCAACTCCAGCACATCGACGTTGGCCTGCCCATCGCTAATAATTGGAAAACGGATATTAGCCTCATCATTTTCAATAATAGTTAATTGCCCGTTTTGTTCAAAAATACAGTTCTTCACTTTTTCAACAGAATAAATTCCGCGGCTTCTGAGTTTAAACATCAATTCATTAGCGGAAATTCCTGCCTTCATACAGTTGCCGACTAAGACTTTACCATCCTTGATCACTTGAACGGGCTTGCCGTCAATAATGCCACGAATCCAGCTGTTGTGGTCGCGGCTGAATTTCAGGATGAAGGCAACTAGTGTCCAAACAATCAAAACTAGTAAAAATTGCAAAATACTAATGCTGGAATTGTAAATTAAACCACCGATGATTCCACCAAGAACATAGTTCTGTAGTTGGTCCAGTGCCGTAGTTGGAGCTAAGTTGCTTTTACCGAAAACGTTGATTTGAATAATTAAAGTTAAAATGCCGAGGGCAAATTTGATAAAAAGTTGAGTATAGTCTAGTTGCATATTAATTCTTCACATCCACCCTATGATCAATCACGTGTGCTTGAGTCAGCGTATAAGTATTGCGATCTTCATTCAGATTCAATTGATAATCCACATTTTTGGAATCGATGCGCACGATCATGCCATCTGTTAAGGTAGTAGAATTGACCAACACATCGGAGGTTTTAACATTTTCATCGCGGGCAACAGATTTGATAAAGGGAATGATCTGCGTTGCCTGGGACTTTTGCATGTTAATCTGTGTGTACTTCTCATACTGTGTCCCCACAAACATGAGTAAAAATAATAGGGCAATAATTCCTAGATCGCGGTATCTGGTGTTAAACCGATCGCGCAGATAAAGGACGGTAAAAATAATCATTGCCGATGCGGCGACTAACATCAGAATGTAGAAAATGGCCCGATCCGTATTCTGATTATTTTGGATGTAATTTAGGGTATAAAAGGTCATTAAGAGACTCCTTTCTAATTTGGTTCATTCTAACATACGCAAAAAAAGCAGTGCTTTCGCACTACTTTTCAAATCTACTTACCGTTCTTCTTATCTTTTCTGTTAACTTTTGCGCTAGCCTTACGTCTTCTTGAAGCGTCCAAGCCTGTGATACCCATTGTGGCTGCCAACGCTCCAAGAACTCCTGCAGCTTCAGCCTTCTTATCACCTGTTTCAGGTAAAGTCTCTTCATTTTGACTCTTTTCAGCTACTTCGGTTGATTCGTCTGAAATGCCCTCTGTGGTTGAAACTGTTTCTGGAGTTTGAGCTTCATCAGAAACCGTTGCAGCTTTGACTGGAGCTACCTTAGCCGTACCTGTACCC
>NZ_LARO01000113.1:0-1208 GCF_000980505.1 Lactobacillus sp. N54.MGS-719 | reverse complement strand
ATTGGTCAAACAAACCTTGAATAACGATGTGACCACCGTGTGCAGCGTCTACGTAACCGTATTTCTTAAAGATAGCTGCGTTTTGCAAAGCGTTGGCACCCAAGATTGGGCCGGCAATACCACCAAATGAGTCAGTTATACCTTGAAGTGGTGTTTGAATAGTGGTGTAAATCCATTGAGTCATAGTAGTGTGAGCCACTTTTTCAAAGAAGATGTAGACACATAACCACATTGCAGTTAATACAGCTGCAGGAATCAAAGCGATAAATGAGTTGGCTACTGCAGGTGGAACTTGTTCAGGCAACTTAATAGTAATCTTGTGCTTAACAAACCAAGTGTAAATCCAACCGATAATCAAACCAACAATGATTGCGGCGATCATCCCTTGGCCACCAAGCCAAGTACGGTCGATGAATCCTTGTAAAAGAGTTGGAGCTTGTTGAGCTGAAACAACTGTCTTAGCACCGTTCATAACTGGAGTAGTAGAATTCATCAAAATTAAGAATCCTACGAAAGCAGTCATTCCGGCTGGAAGTCCTTCGACTCCTTCGTTTTTAGCCCATTGGTAGGCAATACCTACAACGGCAAATACAGATACAATACCAAATGACGCATTATAAGCTTGGTTCCAGAATGGAGTCAAACCTGTTTGGTTCATTCAGTTAGCAACAGCCGGAACCGGAAATGACGCCCAAAGTAAGAACAAGGAACCAATCATGATGAATGGTAATGATAAAAGCATACCATTCTTTAAGGCAGTGATTGGTCTTGTGTTAACGATAAGATGACGGCTGATCACAAGATTCATGATGACTACCGCATTGAATATTTGCGCAGTCACATTGAAGAAATGAAGAAGGCTGTTACTGAAGATGGCGTAGATTTGATTGGCTACTTACCATGGGGATGCATCGACTTAGTAAGTGTATCTACCGGCGAAATGAACAAGCGTTACGGGTTTTATCTATGTTGATGAAGATAACCATGGTGGTGGCTCAATGAAACGCTACAAGAAGGATTCATTTGATTGGTACAAGGAGGTCATTGCATCTAACGGAACTAAATTATAAAATATTTGTGCTTACAACTACTTATTTCAAAAATTCTCTCATATGAAAAAAACGGCTAGTCAATTAGACTAGTCGTTTTTCTTATCTTCAAATAATTTTTACTTGTTCTTGTCAGCTTCGTATCTGTTATCGAACAAT
>NZ_LARO01000112.1:0-1214 GCF_000980505.1 Lactobacillus sp. N54.MGS-719 | reverse complement strand
AATATTTGGCTAAAGTTATTCATGCGGATAAATTAAAGAAAAACGGTACTATTGATCTTCCTATTGGTCAGGATCCTGATGATCAAAGAAAAAGAATGGTAAATAAAACTGGTTTGCATGCAGTTACTCATTATGAACTACTGAAAAAATATTCTGATAATACAGCTTTAGTTAAATTAACGCTAGAAACAGGTCGCACCCATCAAATTCGTGTTCATTTAGCCGCAATCGGCTGTCCGATTGTCGGTGATCCATTGTACAATCCAGATTTTGCTGGTGAAAATCTAGCTCTAGATGCCTATGAAATTTCTCTAATTAAGCCTTTTTCTTTTGAAAAATTGCACGTTAAACTACCTGATGAAAAAATTGAGTTATAAAAAAGAGATTGCAGTTGCAATCTCTTTTTATTGTTTTTATCTTGTTCTATTTATTTTTAATAATGCAAAACACTAGGATCAAACGATTTTGTATCCTTAACACCGGTATACATCATCATCTCTGCTAGTTGTTCATTCATTTGCTTAAGCTTATCTTCAACCGCTTTAGTACCGCTTTGAAGCAGCTCTGACAAGATTCCGCGGCCAATTAAGACAGCATCAGCACCCATAGCCAATGCTTTGTATGCATCATAACCAGTCATCAAAGAACCATCGGCATAAATTTCCATGCCACTACCAACAAGTGCCTTTTTAATATCAGGCAAAACAGCTAGAGGTGGAACACCGAAAGGTACACGACCGTGGTGATGAGAAACTACGATTGCCTTGCATCCCGCTTGGCGCGCCTTCAAGGCATCAGATACAGATAAAACGCCTTTAGCAATAAATGGCAACTTAGTGTTTTCCGCATAATGCTTCAAGTCATCCATTGTAATCGAACCTAGAGGAATCCCATCAACTACATCGTATTTACCGTTTTTGCCAGCAATATGATCGATATCGATTCCAACGGCTACAGCTCCATGATCTTCCGCAAACTTGATTTCATCTAAAATCTTGTGATGATCTGCAAAAGGTTTGATAATTCGAATAGTGTCTCCGCCTTGGCTGACAATTTCACCATACTCTTCGTTGGTTTCCATGCCGATCCAGTTAAGTAAATCCATGTTGCGAGCAGCCATTGCTTTTTCTTGCATTGGCTTTCTCGTTTTATCACTTAACACTTTATTCAAGTGCGAAACTGCAGCCGGCATTAATGGGGATGCATATTTTCTA
>NZ_LARO01000111.1:0-1226 GCF_000980505.1 Lactobacillus sp. N54.MGS-719 | reverse complement strand
TTTGTTTGCTTTATCTTCACTTTTTATTCTAAACAAAATAAAAAGTGCCAGATCATGAATCCGTCGATTCATGATCCAACACTAGGTTAGTATGTTTGTATAATAAAAGTAGTATATTAATTCTTTCACAAGGAAGGCGAGACGCATGGAGCACGATAGAATAGTAGCTTTAGACGGGCCACTTAATTTCAGAGATATTGGCGGCTACAAAAATAATAAAGGCCAGCATATAAAGTGGAATAAAATTTATCGTTCCGATTCGCTTAGTTCTTTATCAAAAGAAGATGAACAAAAACTAGCTGATCGCCGCATTGTTGTAGATATCGATTTGCGTTCTACCTATGAACAAAATGCTGCACCAGATAAACAATGGCCAGGTGTTAGATATGTAGACGCCCATATTTATTCGGATAATCCTAAGGAAAATAAAGGTGATAATAAGCTCTTTCGCTTTATTCACCACATTCCTGACATGGGTGATAATTTCCTAGGTAAAATTTACCAGCAGGTTCTACTTAACTCACACAGCCAAGAAGAATTTGCAAAAATCTTCGCGGAGTTAATTGAACTGCCTGAAGAAGATGCCCTTGTTTATCACTGCAGTGCCGGCAAAGACCGTACCGGTATGACATCAGCCTTGATTTTGACTGCACTCGGCGTTGATGATGATACGATTGCACAAGATTATCTGTTGACCAATGAACTTTACGATTTTGCCGTTTCCAAGCAATATCCTGATGAAAATCAAATTGCCAAACTCGTTTCCAAAATGAATTTGACCAAGGGCGAAGGCCCAGCTATCCGTGGTATTACCGAAACAATTCGCAAAGGTTGGGGCAACTTTGACAACTTTTTCAAGCGAGAGCTTGGTTTTAGTCAAAAAGATCTAGATAGATTTAGAAAGATGTACTTAGAATAGGAACAAAATGACAACTTTATCTGATGTAGCTAAAGAAGCAAACGTCTCCAAAATGACGGTATCACGGGTAATCAACCACCCTGAGCAAGTAACGCCAGAATTGCGTGTCATGGTTGAAAAGGCGATGGAGTCTTTAAACTATCATCCAAATTCTATCGCGCAGGCTTTAGTCAATAATCGTTCTAACGTGGTTAAGTTCGTTACACTAGAAGATATCGATACAACAGAACCTTATTACATGAACCTGCTATTCGGCTTTGCCCGTGGTTTGAACTCCAAGCAATATGCGATGCAACTGGTAACGGAT
>NZ_LARO01000029.1:0-20306 GCF_000980505.1 Lactobacillus sp. N54.MGS-719 | reverse complement strand
ATTATCACTTATTATAAGTAAGCTCAATATAAATGCTTATCTTTTAACGACAAAAAATCACTCAGTTTCTTAGCTGAGTGATTTTAATTAAATTATTTACTTAAACAATTCTTTACCATAGTGGTTAATGATTCTGCTCATTGTTGGAGCATCGTGGTTACCACCAGGTTGAGTGTAGTATTCCAAGTTCCCCATTGAGTGCGATACCGCATTGATGGTTCTGTAACCGTATCTTTTAGTAACTGCATTAATCGCATTTCTTACGTAGCGAGCACCAGTTGTGTAGTAGGCGTTGACATATGATCCAGACGTACCGGATAATCTATTGTCTGCAAAGTTAACTTCGACTAATGGATTTCTTGTGCCTCTAGGAATTCTCCCAATCAGTGTTGCCTTGCCAGTTCTAGAAACGTTTATTCGAACAATTGTGTTTGTCACACCTGCTCGTCTGATCGCAGCAGTCATATTTTGTTCTGCACGGTAGCTGCTGCCGTAACCGTGGAAGAAGAATGTTGGCGTGCTTCTGGTAGCAGCCTGTACATGTTGATTTTCTTTAAAACCAAAATATCCGATAAATGCCGCAATTAATACAGCAAAGATTGAACCAATACTGATAATGGTTCTTTATTTTTTATATTATCGTCCCCTTCTTAATAATTAAATTTATTCTATAAAGGTTCGATAACGATGTAAAATACTTATTTCGTTTAGTTACTATAGTCAAAAGTTATAGTAGGTGTAAGTATTTGCTTGGCATATGATCGCATAACCATACTTCATCATTGCCAATATAAAAATCGATTCCATCTTTAGCTGCTTTTTCTGCATCAACCATTAAGATTGCAGGATTATTGTCTCTCCTTTTTCCGACCGATTCTGCCATCGGAATATCTGTCGAAAGATGAACATATTGGCGTCCCATGGGCAATAAACCTTCTTTTTCAATGCTTTTTAAAAAACGATGAGCTGTTCCATGATAAAGAACTTTAGGTGGAATTGCTTTTTTGCGTTTAATAATGCCGGGAACTGAATGACCATATAAAGCACAAATTTTTCCGTTTTTAATCTCGAAACGTTCTTTATCACTGTTATGCATGATTTCACGAATTTTCATTTCCGTTAATTTCGGCTGAAAATGGTGCATTCTATTCATTACATCTAGGAAGTCTTGTAGATCGACAAAGCCGTATTCGTCTAACTTTAAACCATATTTGCCTGGATTATGTCGTAAACAATGGGACATCTTTTTACTGATGAAAACATTACTGTGATGATCCGATCTGTTTTGCAATTTTTGTCACCTGAACTTTCACATCTATTTTAAGACAAAAATAAAAAATCCTTTTCTCAACTACCCATAGAGAAAAGGATTTATTACTTATTCTAATTCATCTTCAACTTGAGCAACCTTTTGTCCTCTTACAAAGTGAACAGTCAAGCCGATCACGGCACCAACTAAAGCTGGCACTAACCATGACAGACCCATGCTAGCAAGCGGCATGGTATTTCTTACTGAAGCTACTGCTAAACCAAAACTGCTTTGGCTAACTACGCTTGGAAAAGCCACTACCATATCACCTAATGCAGGAACAACAGTGAACAAGATTACAAAGAAGTAAACAACGCCATCTTTCTTAAATAATGGTGAGCAAACTGAAAGGATGATCAATACCATTGATAAAGGATATAGGAACATAAGCATTGGGGTTGACCAAGCGATGATTTGATCCAAACCAAAGTTAGCAGTTAAGAATGATGCCAAGCAGCTAAGTGCAAGCCATGCATGGTAGCTTACCTTTGGAAAATGCTTATGGAAATCTTGAGCAAATGCGGCAACCAAACCTACAGCTGTAGTCAAGCAAGTAACAGTTAACAAGAATGCAAGCAACGCTTGACCAAACATACCACCATAGTAGTTAACGATTTGGTTAAAAGCAACACCACCGTTGTCAGAAACATTAAACTTACCAAGTGACATTGCACCCATCAAGATGAGCAATAAGTAGATTAAGCCGATGGCAGCTACAGCTACCACCCCTGATTTAGCAACAACTTTTGATACGCTTTTTGCGTCTTTTTGTCCCATTCCACGTACAGCCGTTACTACAGTTACACCGAAGGCCAAACCAGCCAAGGCATCCATTGTGTTGTAACCTTCTAAGAATCCATTAACTAAAGCTGAGTGCTTGTAAGCTCCTGTTACAGCTGCAGTTTGTGGATTACCTAATGGGTTTACAAATGCAACAACGAATACTAAGAAAAGCAAGGCCAAGAATAAAGGGTTTAAAACTTTACCAACGTTAGATAAGATGTTGTTTTCATGATATGAAAAGGCAAATGCGGCAACAAAGAATAAGGCAGAGAATATTAATAAAGCTGGAGTCTGCATATTCTTGGGGATGAATGGTGCTACACCTACTGTAAATGAAACAGTTGCAGTTCTTGGTGTACCAAACAATGGTCCGATTGTTGCATGGATCAATACCATAAAGACTATGGCAAATCCTGCACCAAGCGGTTTACCAATATCATAGACACCTTCTGAACGAGTGATTGCGACTGCCAATACAGAAAGCAATGGCAACAATACACCGGTGATCAGAAAACCAACAGTGGCTGTACCCCAGTTGGAACCAGCCAATTGGCCCAAATGAAGTGGGAAAATTAGGTTTCCTGCCCCAAAGAATAATCCAAATAATAGAGAAGCAACGACTAAATATTGCTTCCAGGTCAACTTTTGAGATTCGAGATCTTTCATGTCTTCTCCTCCTGAAAAAATAAGTCTGATCACAAAAAAAGTCCCCCAGCCAAAATATCTTTGACTGAGGGACGCTCTAGCGTGGTACCACCCTTTATTCATATTGCTATTTCTAACAATACCTTTCACGTGCGACCATAAAAAATATGGCGATACGTTGGCACTATAATGGGCGCTCCCACTGCTTCTTACTATTGATTAAGAAACAGAACTAGAAAGGGATTTTCATTTAATCTTAGATTTATCTCCTTGCACCTGACGAGACTCGCTGTTAATCAAGAATTAAATTACTCTTCTTTCTTTTGCTTTCAGATTGATTAAATTGTTAATCATTATTTTAATTAGATTGTCATGAAAGTCAACACTTTTTTAATATTTTTATTTAAATTGTTTCCAATAGTCTGCTAAATACTTAACTGTTAAGCTTTCTGGCTTCTTAATTAAATCAGCTGGCTTACCTTCGGCGACTACCCGACCACCATTTTCACCACCACGTGGGCCAAGATCTAACATGTAATCTGCATTAACAATTAGATTCAAATCGTGAGTAATCGTAATAATCGTCGCACCTTGATCGAGCAACTTTTGCATTACTTGAACTAAAACTTTTACATCCAGTGGGTGAAGCCCAATAGTTGGTTCATCAAAAACAAATAAAGTGTCGTCTTGCTTATGACTTAAGTGAGTTACAAGCTTTAATCTCTGAGCTTCTCCACCGGATAAAGTTGGCGTACTTTCACCTAAGTGTAAGTAGTCAAGGCCAACTTCTTTAAGCAATTCCAATTCACGTTCGATCTTTGGCACGCGTTTAAAGACAGGTAAGGCCTCATTAATGTCTAAGTTTAAAACATCGACGATTGACAGATTATGCCATTTAACTTGTTGAATCTTAGAATTGTACCGTTCACCATGACAGGTTGGACAAGTCTGTTGCATGTCAGGCAAAAATTGAATGTCTAGGGTAACAATTCCAGTACCGCCACAAGTTGGGCAAGCTCCTTCTTTATTGTTGTAAGAGAAGTAACTAGGCGTGTAATGCTTTTCTTTTGCCATTGGTTGACGGGCAAAGAGTTTACGCAAATTGTCCATGATCGATATATAAGTAGCGACGGTTGAACGCGTACTTTTTCCGATTGGCGACGCATCAACGCTGACCACGTTATGGACTGGTGAATTAAATTTTTTAATCTGCTTGGGTAATTTTTCGTCTTTACTTTGGTTTTGAATTGCTGGAACAAGTGAATCGAGGATTAGACTAGTTTTACCGGCACCAGAAAAACCGGTGACTGCAGTGATTTGATTAAGAGGGATGCCAGCTTTAATGTCATGCAAGTTAAAGTAGTGATTTACTTCAAAAGTAATTTTTTCAGTATTAACTTTCTCGCTTGTTTTTCTAGCCATTAATTTAGCTTTACCATTCAAATATGGTGCAATTAATGATTGCGGATCATTTTTAATCTCGACAGGACTGCCTTGATCCCAAATTTCCCCACCTTGCTCACCAGATCCTGGACCAATTTCGATAATTTCATCAGCAGCACTAATAATGTCGACATTGTGGTCCACTACGACTAATGAGTTTCCTTGATCGACTAATTTACGCAAAACTTTAATCAAACCATCAACGTTGGCTGGGTGTAAACCAATTGATGGCTCATCTAAAACATAAAGTACACCAGTAGTTTCAGTTCTGAGAGTTCTAGCTAATTGAATTCTTTGCAATTCACCCGTTGACAAAGTATTACCTGCTCTGGCCATAGTCAAATAATCAAGATCTAGATCTAGCAATGGTTGCAAATTATTTGTAAATTCATTGATCAAAGAACTGGCCATCTTCTGCATATCGTCTGGCAATTGAGCTAATACTTCTTTACTCCATTTAGGTAAATCACCTAGCTGCATTTGCTCTACTTGATAAATGTTTTTGCCATTAACCAGTTGTTTTAAAAGCTCAGGACGAAGGCGTGTACCATGACAAACTGGACAAGTTGAATAAGTAAAGAATTCAGCGATCCGTTTCTGTGCACGTTCGCTCTTACTACTTTTAGCAGATCGTAAAACTGCTTGAGTAGCATTTTCATAAAGGACATTAAAATTATGGAAAACACGACCATTACTGGATATTAAGTCCATCTTGTATTTCTTCTCTGGACCATTTAAGACGAAATCTTTTTCCTTATCGGTTAGATCTTTAAAGGGAATATCAATTCTGACGCCAGCGTGTTGTGCCACATTTGGCATGAAGTTTCTACCTGGCAGATTCCATGAAGCTACTGCTCCGTCCTCAATAGAAAGATTCTCATCGGCGATTAATTTATTTTCATCAAGTTGGCGAACTTTACCAATACCACCGCAGTTTTTGCAGGCACCATCTGAATTAAAGGCAAAATCCTCGGCACTGAACATGCGAAACTTAACACCACAGGTTGGACAAGTAATCATACCCATTTCGGCACCAAATTTCGCTGCTGCTTCTGCGATTTCTAAACTTGAAGTAACCCTGTGGCCATTAGGACAAACTGGTGAACCTAATCTTGAAAAAATTAAACGAAGAACATTGAAAGTTTCAGTTGTAGTTCCGACAGTGGCTCGTTCATTTGGAACACTTGGACGTTGACGCAGGGCTAAAGCTGATGGAATATGTTTTACACTTGTTACGTCTGCTTGTGTGCCCTGTTTAATTCGACGACGCATATAAGTAGATAAAGCATCGAGGTAGCGACGGGAACCCTCTTCATAAAGAATACCCATTGCTAAGCTAGATTTACCTGAACCGGATAAACCTGAAATAGCGACGAATTTGTGCAAAGGAATATCGACATCTATATTCTTTAAGTTGTGGACTTTTGCACCACGTACTTCAATTTTTGTTGGTAACGCCATAATCTCTTCCTCTCGTTTTTATTTTCAACATAATTAATTATAGAATTTCTTTTATAAATTAGTATAAATAGCACTACCTTTTCATTTATTTTTCTATTAACTTTTGGTATCGTGGATTTAAACAAATTACGAAAGGAAGATCCTATGACTTTTACAAAATTAGAAAACAGCGGCGATCAAGCTGTTGTCGCTGAAGAAGTAAAAATCTTGACCAACTTACTTAACGAATCCACCCGCCAACTAATTGGTGATGAAAAATTCGCTAAGATTCAAGATTTAATCAACATCTCAGCTAGTAAAGATCAAAGGCAACTAGAAGAGAAAATTTCTAGTTTAAACAATCGTGAAATGATTGTTGTTGCTCGTTACTTCGCTACATTGCCATTATTGATCAACATCTCAGAAGACGTAGAATTAGCCAGCAAGGTTAACGTCTTCAACAATACTGATCAAGATTACTTAGGAAAATTAAGCGATACAATTGATCTTGTTGCTAAAAAAGACGATGCTAAGCGAATCCTTGAAAACGTTAATGTTGTTCCTGTTTTAACAGCCCATCCTACTCAAATTCAAAGAAAAACTGTTCTTGAATTGACTGATAAAATTCATCATCTTTTACGTAGCTACCGTGATGGTAAAAACGGTACTATTAATCAAAAAGAATGGACTGAACAACTTCGTGCTTGTATCGAAATCTTGATGCAAACAGATATCATTCGTGGCCACAAGTTAAAGGTATCTAACGAAATTACCAACGTTTTAGCCTACTATCCTAAAGCTTTGATTCCTGCCATTACTAAGTTCACAGCTCGCTACAAAGAACTTGCTAAGGAACACGATTTAACTTTGGATCATGCAACTCCTATCACTATGGGTATGTGGATCGGTGGTGACCGTGATGGTAATCCATACGTAACTGCTGATACTTTGGAATTAAGTGCTACCTTGCAAAGCCAAGTAATCTTTGAATACTACATGAAAGAATTGAAGAAGTTATACAGAGCTATTTCACTTTCAACTTCTTACATGCACCCTTCTGCTGCAGTTGAAAAGCTTTCTGAACTTTCAAATGATGATTCACCATTCAGAACCAATGAACCTTATCGTCGCGCCTTCTACTACATTGAAAGTCGTTTGGTTCACACAGAAAAGCAACTTTTAGGCGTCGTTGATAAGAATATTTTCATCAAGCCACGCGATCTTGAAAACCTTGAAAATATTCCTGTTTACAACGATCCTCAAGAATTTAAGGCTGATCTTGAAACTATCAAGGCTTCACTTGATGAAGATCATGATCAAGCTGTAACTCATAGTTTCTTTACTGAAATTTTAGAGGCAATTGATGTCTTCGGCTTCCACTTAGCCACTATCGATATGCGTCAAGATTCGAGTGTTAATGAAGCTTGTGTAGCAGAACTACTTAAGAGTGCTGGTATTTGCGACGATTACAGCGATTTAAGTGAAGATGAAAAGATCAAGCTTTTGCTTAATGAACTTGAAAATGATCCACGTAATTTACATGCTAACAACAAGCCTAAGTCTGAATTGTTGCAAAAAGAATTAAAGATCTACAAGACTGCACGTCAATTAAAGGATCGCTTGGGTGAAGATGTTATTAAGCAACACATCATTTCTCACACTGAAAGTGTATCTGACATGCTTGAACAAGCAGTTATGTTGAAGGAATATGACCTTTTAGATAATGAAAAAGCTCGTGTTCAAGTAGTCCCACTATTTGAAACGGTTGAAGACTTGCTTAATGCACGTGAAATTATAACTGAATATTTGAACTTCCCTATCGTTAAGAAGTGGCTTGCATCCCAAAATAACTATCAAGAAATCATGCTCGGCTACTCTGATTCCAACAAAGATGGTGGTTACCTCGCCTCATGCTGGAACCTTTATAAGGCACAAAGAGATTTAACCGCCATCGGTGAAAAGATGGGTGTCAAGATTACCTACATGCATGGTCGTGGCGGTACCGTTGGTCGTGGTGGTGGTCCTTCTTACGATGCTATTACTGCTCAACCATTCAAGTCAATTAACGATCGTATCCGTATGACTGAACAAGGTGAAATCATTCAAAACAAGTACGGCAATAAAGACACTGCCTACTACAACTTGGAAATGCTTGCTTCTGCCGCAATTGATCGAATGGTTTCAAAACAAATCGTTAGTGAAGATCATATTCAGGACTTCCGTTCATCAATGGATCAGATTGTCGATGAAAGCAACAAGATTTATCGCGAGCTTGTCTTTGAGAATCCGGCCTTTCTTGATTACTTCTTCCAGGCTACTCCTATCAAGGAAATCTCTAACTTAAATATTGGTTCTCGTCCAGCTTCAAGAAAGAAATTGACTGACTTCTCTGGTTTGAGAGCTATTCCTTGGGTATTCTCTTGGTCACAAAGTAGAATTATGTTTCCTGGCTGGTATGGTGTAGGTTCTGCCTTCAAGCACTTCATCGATGCTGATCCAGCTAACTTGAAGGAATTACAAGAAATGTACAAAGGCTGGCCATTCTTCAACTCATTGCTTGCAAATGTTGATATGGTATTGTCTAAGTCAAACATGGATATTGCTAGAGAATACGCTAACCTTTGTGATGATGAAGAAACCAAGAAAGTCTTTGATATTATTTACAAAGAATGGAAATTAACTAAGAAAGTCATCTTACAAATTGAGAATCATGATGAACTCTTAGCTGAAGCTCCTGTATTGAAGCAAAGCTTGGATTATAGAATGCCTTACTTCAACATCTTGAACTACATTCAAATTGAAATGATCAAACGTGGTCGTGAAGATGAAATTCAAGGTGTTTACCACAGCATCATACCTATCACTATTAATGGTGTGGCTTCAGGCTTACGTAATTCAGGTTAAAACCAGAAATAACTTGGTAACCGAATTTACCAAGTTATTTTTTATTTATTTCTTGTATAATCATTTCAAAGATGATATTCTAGTTAAAATAATAAATTTAAATAAATATTTTGTTTAAGCGAGGAATTCTTATGTATAGCATTTATACTAACTTTTTTGAATCAACTTCCTCCTCAAGTTACTCTGATCAGCTTGAGTGATTTTGGTATGCTTTAAACAAAATAAAAAAGATTAAACCGAATTCACTTTATTTAATGAACTATTGAATAAACTGGATTCGGTTTTTGTTTTAAGGAGGGTATCTTTTATGGAAAAAGAAAATAACGAGCTCAGGCGGTCATTAGGCTTTGGTTCAGCAATTTCAATTGTGATTGGGACTATCATCGGTTCCGGAATTTTCTTCAAACAAGCTTCTATTCTAGACAGTGCCGGGTCATCCACCATGGCGATTGCCGCTTGGATTTTCGGTGGTGTCATCACCTTAACCGCTGGATTAACGATTGCTGAAATCGGTGCACAAATGCCATATACTGGTGGACTTTATGTCTATGTCGAGAATCTGTATGGCCGAATTTGCGGTTTCTTGGCCGGTTGGATGCAAGTTATTGTCTACGGTCCGGCGATCATTGCTTCCGTGGCTGGTTTTATGAGTATCATGATCACCAACTTGTTTGGTATTGACGCAAAATGGCGCATCCCCGTTGCATTGATTACGATTATCGCCATTGGCTTGATGAACTTTTTAGAAAACAACGTTGCTGCAGCCTTTTCGGTAATCACGACAATCGGCAAAATGATTCCTATTGCGGCGATTATCATCTTTGGTTTGTTCTGGGGTCATCAAGATGCATTGGGCCAAACAGTCAGCGAAGTTAACCGTTCAACTGGCGGTTTTGGTGTTGCAGTTTTAGCAACCTTATTTGGTTATGATGGTTGGATTCTGATCGCTAACTTAGGTGGCGAAATGAAAAATCCGCAAAAATTACTTCCTAAGGCAATCATTTTAGGTATTAGTTCTGTATTAGTAATTTATACTTTGATCACTATTGGTATCTTTAGATTTATTCCTGCTAATATGATTCATAGTCTCGGTGAAAACACCACTTCATATCTTGCAACTAAGGCCTTTGGTGAAATCGGTGGTAAACTTCTTTCAATTGGAATCATCATTTCGATGATGGGGACTTTGAACGGAAAGATCATTACTTTCCCTAGAATTGTTTACGCGATGGCACGTCGTGGCGACTTACCATTTTCACGTCTTCTTTCATACGTAACTCCAAAAGGAAAATCACCAATCATCGCCACGGTCTTCATCATCATTCTTGCCACAATTATGATGCTCTTCTTTGATCCGGATCACCTTTCAGATTTATGTGTATTCACTATCTATTGCTTCTACTTGATGACCTTCTTCGGTATTTTCATTCTAAGGAAGAAAAACAACAAGCGACCATTTAGTACGCCTCTTTATCCTTTAGTACCAATTGTTGCAATCGCTGGTGGTCTTTTTGTACTAATCAGTGAATTGTTCAACGATCCTGCTGGTGTATTGTTATTTGTTAGCATTGTAGTCATTGGTTTACCTGTCCTTTATGTGGTTAAGCGAATGGATAGTAAACGATTGAAATAATCAAAACCCGTCTCAGCATATTGAGACGGGTTTATTTTTATATTCAGGTTAATTTTTATTCAAACCAACCGCAAACAAGGCTATCGCCAAGAACATTGCCAGCTCAGGCACGATCACGTTTATCATACTCAAGTTTCGAATAAGATAAATCGAACAAACTGCTGCGACTGCTAGAGTAACAGCAATGTCTTTTATCCTGACTGCTCTTTCTGATTTGGTTACCCAACTAACAATAAGCATAATAATTCCTACAATAAGCAAAAGACCTGCAGTAAACATCAACACTGATGATGTATCGAAATCTTTAAAAACTGGAATTGCACTAATTAATAAAACCAGACCAAAGACGATGAAAACTATGCCAGCGTTGAATAAATTAAATGCTTCATGCCTATTTCTAAAACTGAAGAAAGCTAAAAAAGCTGCTACTAGTGTATTTATAAGTAAAACTACCCACATTTTGTTTATCCTTACTTGTAATGAACTTCTACCTTAGTATGATATGGCACATGATCATGAAGCCACTTTGCATCCCTCACCGACAAACGAATACACCCGTGACTTGCGGGCATTCTCCCCAACTTATGAGTTTCGCTTGCTACAAACTCGTTTGACCATTCATGCGTTGGCACTGAGTGGAACAAGTACAATTGACCAATCCAACCTACTGGATATAATGCTTCTGAGAAACGATGTGGATGATATGCATTAGTGTGGTAAGTTCCTCTTGGCGTTAAACTTTTACCGTTCACAATTCTACCAGCAGAACTATACATGGTATAAAGAACTTTCTTACCGCTTCTGACATAAGTACGATTGCCCAGGATAGACACGCGCAAATTCAAGTTCTTTACTTTGCGCAAATTGGGATATGGTTTCTTAGTTTCACTAGATTTTTTCCAGTAAGTTCCTGTCATTTTACGCATATCAGCAGGATCCCTATATGGTTGAAAATCTGACTTCTTCAGTTTTACGACAGTGACCTTAGTTGCCGCATCAACTGGATGAACTATAGTAGCAACAGGCAATGCCAACAGTGCAGCAGCTATAGCAACTTTAAATTTTGTTCTCATTTCTATCTCCATTTCAAAACAATTTAGCTATATTTTACTACACTGAAAAAGTATTAATGCTTATCTTTAACATATTTAAAGAATAAAGCCCAGATAATAATTGCTACAATCAGTAAAAAGATAAAGGCGTGCTGTGTACCAATGGCAGTTGGCATACCAGCCTTTGAATGAAACGCATTTTGGCTCACGGCAACGATTGCGGAAGTAACTGAAGTACCAACGGCACCAGCGAATTGTTGAACAGTACTCAAAATAGCATTACCTTGGGTAACCCACTTTTTATCAATACGGCTAAGAGCATAAGTCATAACATTGCCAAGGATCATGCCCATTCCACCCATGTATAAGATGTAGACTAACATGATGAAAATGTTGGACATGTTTCTAGAGAAAATGGCAAAAATGGCTAACTCAGAGATCATCAGGTAAAAGCCTGCTAAAGTTACGTTTCTTGCACCGTGCTTGTCAAGTAAGTTACCACCAATTGGTCCCATGATTGCACCGACTGCACCTGCTGGCAAAACTAATAGTCCGGCAGTCATTGCAGTACTGTTGTTGGTTAATTGAATGTAGTTTGGTAATAAGAAGGCATTACCGAGTGAGATCATTTGGATCAAGAAGAAGCCAAGTACTGTTGCGGCAAAGTATTTATTTTTGAGTAAGTCTAGTTTGAGTAAGGGATGCTCCAGCTTCTTAGTTCTTTTAACCAAAAGGATTGCAGCAGCTGTTGATGACGATCCCACCAAAAGTTGGTCCTAGTGCAGGAGCAGCGCCCGTGATCAAGTTGCCTACGCCCATCATTGTCCCAATCTTTGACTTAGGAACTTGTTCCAAAATGATGTTGAACATTAGTGGTAAGGCAATCCCTGTTGCAATTCCTTGAATTACTCTACCTAAGAGTAAGAAAACAAATGATGGCGCAATTGCATCAACGATAAGTCCTAGCAGAAATAAAACGTTAGCTGTTAAAAACAAATTTTTCGTTTTATAACTACTTTTTAAAATCGCAGAGATTGGCACAATAATTGAAATTGCCAATAGATAAATTGATGTCATCCATGATACGACGTTGGTTGAAACACCGAATTCTCTCATCAATGTTGGAAAAGCAATATTCATCGAAGTTTCAACGATAACCCCACAGAATGACATTAATCCTGTTGCAACTATCGCCGCAAAAACTTTTGCAGGAATTTTATCACTTGATTTAACCATTTTTAATTACGTTCAACACCTTTCTAGTAATTTCTAATTCTTCATCAGTAAAGTTAGCTCTTAGTTTCAAATCATCTTGCTTCATATACTCATGAATTTTTTGAACTAAAGCTTGAGCTTTCTGTGTTAATTTAACTAATTTTTGTCTTTTATCATCTGGACTAGCAATTCGCTCAATTAACCCTCTCTTCTCCATTCTTTGGACCATGATGGTCGTTGTGGAGCGACGAATATCGAATTCTTGCTCTATTTCATTTTGACTAGCCGTGTAATTAGGCATATTTGATAAATAATCAATAACGGACATTTGCGTGCCAGTAATGTTTAAACTAGTGGCAAAGTGATCACGTTCTCGTTCAATTTGTGTTATTGCCTGTTTAACTAATTTCTTTATCGGTTCCATTTACTACTCCCTTCATTTGTGTTAGGTGTCTAACATATAATAGATCTGCTTTTGTTAGATATCAAACAAAAGCAGAATAAAAAAAGAGAATTCATTTTCGAATTCTCTCTTTTCAATCTAATTCATATATTCAATATCTTGTTTCTTGAACAAGTCGTAGCAAATCAAGTCCTTTGAATCCAAATCTGCCTTATGCATATCTACTGCATTGATCCGGTTATTGTCATAAGTAGTGAAGTACAAAATGCCTTTATCCAAGTTCATACAATCAGAATACATAGTGTATTCATAGCGATTGTCTTCTACTTCATCCAAGCCTTTAGGTTGTTCAACAGAATGCAAAATGTGGAAGTAGTTAGTTACGTTTTCTGCTTCATCCTTCCCCTTAGGAGCATGTGACAAAACGAAAGCGACTTTAACAAAACGAGAACTTGAATCCATACCACCAGGCAAATGGTGAGTACCAAGACCTCTACTGTACAAGTTGAGATCGACATTAGGAACTAAAGTGTTCTTAGGATTATGTGGAGTAACATCGGCATAGTCACTCAACTTGATCAATTGATCTGGAAATTCAGGATTGTTAGTTAAAACATGAACTGGATTGTCGTAAACGTGCAAACCTGACTTAGTGGATTCAACTACGATGCTCTTGCCAGATTTATCACTTAAAATCCAGTGCAAGTCAGCTACAGGTAAATTATCTGAAAAGCTAACGTTTAAAATACTTGCATCAGCTAAGATTTCCTTAACATCATCGGTAGTTTCGCAGTTGCTTAACAAATATGGCGTTAATTCAAAAGAAGTAATATTCTTCTTACCTTCCATCTTTGGGAAGTAGTGATTAGGACCTTGGAAGTTTAAACCAGCAATACCCAACCCCTTTTCATTAATAGCATCACATAAAAGTGGATAATCATCATTAACCACGGAAACACCGATAAAAGCGTAGTGAGACTTTTGCGTTGGCAATTCTCTGTATTCAAATTCATAGTTTCTTGGTACGATAACTACCTTTTGACCATAAGCAATTTCATAATCAAGATTTCTACCAAAATAGTGATCACTTGGACTATAACAAATTGATGTACACATTTTTTGTACCTTTCTATAACTCAATTTTGTATTAACACTTGTCATTCTACTACTTGGTAACAATTATTTAAAACTAATAAAATCATAGGCTTTAGCAATTATTATTTTAATGAATAAATGCTTCTGTCTGCTCAGATGGTCAATTATAATTATTATAAAAAATAGGAAAGGAAATGATAGATATGCCCCAATTGACCAAACGTGTCACGATGATTGAACTGTTCTATGACTTGGTGTTTGCTTACATGATTTCGCAAGCAACAAGTCTAATTCACCATTTGAGTCATGGGACAGTTTCACCAATTTCATTTTTGATTTTTGCAGTAGTTGTCATCGTGTTCATTAACTCTTGGATGGTTCAATCCGTTTTTACCAATAGATTTGGCTCATCAAGCTGGACGGATATTGCCTTTTACTTTGTTGATATGATGATTTTACTCTACATGACAAATTCATTTGGCAATACCAGTTCCGAAAATATGACTACATTCTTTATGGCTGCTAGTCTTTTATCACTCACCCTACTTTTACAGTATTTGATTGTTTATTTCAAAGCAGATTATCAAGCCGATAAAGATATCGCCAAAGTTTTCAGTGGAATTTTGTTATTTAGAACTTTGACTTTATTGATTGGTGGTCTTTCAAATACTGATTGGGCCAGATTAGTTGCCTTTTTGAGATCATCATCAGCTGGATCTTACCAAGCTTTACAGGTAATATACTAAGAAGCATCCGATTATCTTCTCTCACTTACTTGAAAGATTGACTTTGCTGATCATTATTACGTTTGGTGAGACGATCATTGGTATTGCTGATTACTTTAAGCCAAGCAATTCCTCAATTAACTCAATTTTTGTCTTCTTTACTGTTGCTAGCTTATTCTTTGCTTACATCGCAGAGTTCGATCACTTAATTGAAGAAAAGAAGACCGGACAAACTGGTAATTTATCAATCTATCTTCACTAATTTATTTTGTTTGGCCTGAGCCTGATCACTGTCTCATTGAAGTTTATTAGTGAAAAAGAAGCTAATTCATTGTTTGCGATTTCTTGTTTGTATGGCGGGATTCTTCTCTTCTATATCGGTATCACTATTGCCATTACCTCCAACAAGCCCCAGTACAATTCAATTAATAAAATGAACTTGATTGGTTGGATAGTAAGTAGTTTATTGATTGGTTATGCAATCAGTTTGCTTAACCCAAGTTTATTTATTGTTGCTCTTTGCAGTGCGGTAGTTGGCATCTTCAACGCTGGTATGAAAGTCAGAGTTTTGTATCAGCGCCAACTTAAAATAATAAAAGTGCGCCAGAAATTAGTTCTGGCGCGTTTTTTATTGGCCTCATTCATGAATTAAACAGGTAGTTGTCTTTTTTAAAAGCACATGATATTACTTACTAAAAGTAACATCATTTAAACCTGTTAAGACAGTCTCTTCTCCATTTTCAAGCGTTACAGTAGCTTGAACGAGAGGATCTGCGATCATCGGAATCTTATCTTGGCTCAAAGTTTCGATGATTTCCTCAATTGTTAATTCATGCCAAGTATAAAAAAACCTAGGTGACCAGTATGAATACCAACAAAACCAATATGATCGATCTGATCAAAATACTTATGAAAAGCTGACATCAAGGTTTCATCGCCACCGATGGCAATAACTATATCAGGATTTTCATCATCAATTTGGAGAACACTCGAAGCTTCAATTGCTTCTCGCAATTTCTTAAATACGTTCTGCGTTTTTCCCTATTGTTCGCAATAATTGCAATTTTAGTCATAGAAAATATCTCCTTCAAGTACTATCTAGTAATGTAATCCAAAATTGTAAACATTACATCCTTGTTTTCTGCTGGCACACCATGTGCAATGATCTCACTAGCGTTTTGCTTCAAAGCGTTGTTATCATCTGGGTATGAACTATCATTAATGGCAATTTCACGTAAGTTGTCTTCCATTGGTTCAAAGTGGAATTGCAAACCGACGATGTTGTCGCCTAATAAAAAGCCTTGGTTTTCAAGCAAGTCACTTGAGAACAACAACTTGCCACCTTCTGGAATTGCAAACATTTGTTGGTGCCAGTGCAAAGCAGTCAACTTGTCAGGGATGTCTGGAATTTCATGATTCTTCAAATATACAGGAGCCCAACCTACTTCCTTATATTTAGCATCTGAAACTTCACCGCCAAAGGCCATGGAAATTTGTTGTGCACCAAAGCAAGCACCGAACATTGGCTTGTGTTCTTTGGCTAATTCCTTGATTAATTCTCTTTCTTGCTTGATCCATGGGAAGTCGTCGTTAGGACTCATTGGTCCGCCCAAGATTACCAACATGTCGGTTTCATCTGCAGTTGGCAACTTGCCAAAAGTAGCTGGATGATATACGTAAAATTCGGCGTTGTGTTCATTAGCCCATTTTTCAATTGAACCTGGACCTTCATTAGGTGTATGTTGTAAAACGTTGATTCTCAAAATCTATCCCTCATTTCGATATCTTTTTACTATAATATTTTTAGTTCATTATACACGTGGAGGAAAAAATGTGGCTAATAATTTTACTTATTTTGTTACTGCGTCCATTTATTAAGGGTACTTTCGAATACGAAAAGATCACGCGCAAAGAAATGGTGATTCTGCCAGTCTATTCTTTGATCATGATGCTTTTATCCATTGATAAGGATAAAAAAATTTTACTAACTGTTTTGCTTTTAATCCTTGGTGTATTCATCGGTTGGCTGCAAGCACGCGGTGTAAGTATTCAAGACAATGGTGAAACTGATAAATATGGTAGACCGATAATCAAATTTAAGAGAAATTGGCCATACTTAGTCGGTTGGATTTTCATTTTTGTGATTAATATCGGAATCCAAATTTATTTTGGCAAACATGTGAACACCGAATCTGTCTCATCCGATCTAGTAATCGATTTGCTTAAGGATGCGTCTACTGCCGTCTTTATGTTTTGGCATACTGAATGGTTTGTTTGGGTATTGACTGTAGCTACTACTCTGGGTTATCGAATGAGTATTCTCAGAAAATGTCCTAAGATTAAGCAAGCAGTTGGCGTTAAAGAAAAATGCAGACAAGTGTCTGCGCAAAAGCAACTTAAGAGAATGAGCAAAGAAACTACAGAAGATAAATAAATTTTATATAACAGAAAAGAGTCAGTATTTTTGTACTGACTCTTTTTCTTAATTATTGTGGCTTTCACCTATGAAGGCCACTACTCCAAAAATAAACGCGATGATTACAGTGATAATCCAGCCTACCATAGAAAAATGTGATCCGGCTAAAAAAAGCGGGAACCGACAAAAATTAGTGCAACAATAAGCAAGATATAAATAGTTGAAATTGTAACTTTTAATTTTCCATATTTCGACTTTAATCGATCTTTGAAATGTTCTAATACTTTATCACTGACAATATAAAATGTAAGTATCGTTACTAACAAAACATTATATAGTGATACATCTTTGGGTGTAATAAAATGCAAGATCCAATAGATAATCAGCAAACCGATCATTACTACATAGCCAGTAATATTGATGATTTTGTCGATCTTCGGCATATTTTTCTTTTTAGCTATATATTCTCCAGTTCCTAATAAAGCTAAAAGAACTAAAAGTGGGAAAAGCCAATTTCCGTCACTAAAGATACTCAATAACATATTTCTATCCCTTTTATCTCTTTATTAATTAAATTTGAGTTTCTTCAAACTGATCGGCCTTTTTATTGATAATTGAAATCAGTTTAAATTGATCATCTTTAAACTCAATCTTAGCAACTGATGCATTGGTAAAACCAATTTTAAAGACCTTTTCAATATCGATACCAACGGCGACAAGAAAGTTAAAGATTGCACCTGCATGAGAAACCACTAGGACGTTTTCATTTTCTTTGTTTTCTCTACCAATCTTCGTCATCGTATCAAGCATTCTCTTTTGAACCTGATCTGTACTTTCTCCACCATACTTCACGAAGAAGTCACCATAAGGAACAGGTGGATTCAAACGCTCATCTTCTGCTTCAAATGAACCGAAGTATTCTTCCTTCAATCCCTTTAAACGTTTATAAGGCAGTTGATGATCTGTAGCAAGTTCCAAAGTATCAGATGCTCTTTCAGCAGTTGATGCATAAGCTTTATCAAAATGAATGTTGTTTTCTTTAAAATAGCGGCCCATTTCTTTTGCTTGGTTAATCCCTTCTTCAGTCAAAGGCGAATCAACCCAACCCTGGATCTTATGCCATAAGTTAAAGTAAGTCTGGCCATGGCGCATTAAATAAATCGTAGTCATAAATCTTCCTTTCAAAATCTTCTTATGATTAGATTAGCACACCATACATAAAGGAATATACCAAATTAATTGGTGTATTCCCTTTTAGTTTACTTACCCTGCTTCAAAATAATATCTGTTGGCTTGATATCCTTACCAAAGTATTGTCTTAATTCCTTGTTGTAATCTTCGACAAAGAAGCTTTCCTTATTTAACTTGGTAATTTCTCGATTAGCCCAGCGAAGTAGTGAGCGGTTCCCCTTCTTAACAGCTGGCGAGATGTATTGCTTAGGTCCAATACTCTTAATACCAACGGTGTACTTAGGATTTTGCTTTACCCAAATATAAAGGTATGAGTTATCATCGGCCAACGCTGCCCCGCGACCATTTTTAGGCGCGTTGAATTGCTGCGTCTTTGAGTCAAATTTTAACAAGTTGACATTGCCTTGCTTTATGAAGTAATTTTCTGCAGTCGTACCCTTAGTGACGATCAACTTTTTATTCTTCAACTGACTAGCCGACTTAATTGGTGCATTCTAAACGGCCACTCTGATATAACCACGACGTTTGATTTCAGAAACACCATTTTGACTACTCCAGCGACTAGCTGAAGTACCACTATTTAGTCCTTTTTGCGTAAAGCCAAAATAAGCAGAAACGACGACTAAAATGATGGCTAGAACGCTAATGATCCAATTAAAAATATTCTTATCTTTCATTTGCGTCCTCCATTAGAAGTCCATACTATCTAAGAACTCACGCGCACGGGCTGTTTGTGGATTCTTGAAGAAATCTTTTCCTGGTGTATCTTCAAGAATTCTGCCATCTTCAAGGAAGAGCACTTCATCCGCAATGTTCTCAGCAAAATTAATTTGGTGAGTAATGACGATCATGGTCATATGGTCTCGGTTTGATAAATGCTCGACGATTTCTTGCACGCCGCGAACCATTTCGGAGTCGAGGGATGCAGTGATTTCATCCAAAAGCAAAATCTCAGGATTCATGGCCATCGCTCTAACGATCGCAACTATTTGCTTTTGACCACCGGATAATTCTCTTGGATAGGAATTTTCATAATCTTGCATCCCCACTCGCTCAAGCAACTCCTCAGCCTGCTTTCTAACCTCATCTTCTACTTTGGCTATCACAAGCCTACGGCTCAATCAATCGGCATCTTCGTTTGGTGTTTGCTCTTATTCATTAAAGCCGTGATGACAGGAATTCAAACCAAAACAGGTTTATACTCTGCATTAACTTTTGATAGCGAATGGATGATGATCTCTGTATTGCCATTTATTTGGCTTTATAATGGTCAACGTGGTAAATACCAAATATTTCTTCTATATCATCTACCCTGCTCACTTATGGATTTTGATGATTTTAAGATATTTGTTTATCAAATAGGAATTACAATATTAATTATTATGTAAAATAAGTTCAAGTTGCTTTGTTTTTTATTAAATCGGTAATACATTAACCAATCATCGTTATATTGCCTGTCTATATGTAATTCTCTAACATTTTTTGATAAAGAATGATCTTCATGCTTTACAAGAAACTTTTTATCATTCTTGACAATTGCTGCAACACATTTCTTCACTTCATCCATTGGATAATTTTTCTTACTGTATCTTTTAGCAGATCGAATAAATGATGGAGTGTATTTAATTTTCATTCTTTATTTCCTTATCAAAAGCCTTATTAAAATCTTCAAGTGAATCAAACTCGCCTGCAAAGTCACCACGATCTGCCTCTGCTATAGCTCTATCTAATTCCGTCACTGGCTTTAAAGTTAAAGGAATACTCTTTGTATGCTGAACTTCTTTCAAATACATTTTAATTCCTGTGCTTAAGTCCAAACCATAATATTTAAATATAGCAGTTACTTCTTTCTTATCTTTCTCTGGCATTTTAAAGTTTACTTGACTTATCTTTTCTTTTTCCATAGTCATAATATCAACTCCTTACTTTTATTTTGTATAATAGACAAAGTGAGAGACTGTAAAATAGTTTGTGTAAGGATGAATGATTCCTTAAATTTATTTCTTTAAACATTAGAAAAAGGAGTTCCTTTCTCGTATGATTGGTTTGAAC
>NZ_LARO01000035.1:0-21773 GCF_000980505.1 Lactobacillus sp. N54.MGS-719 | reverse complement strand
TTTATCTAATCTAACCCTATTCGTACCAATATTCTAATTAAATAGAGTATAAATTAATTAAGGAAATTACTGATAATACTTGATTTTAGGTAGAAAAAAAGAGATTCGAAAATTTCGAATCTCTTTTTTTCTACAATTTTTCATACAAAGGAGTTAATTCATTAATTCCACTTAAAATAAACTCCTCCATGTCATCTACTCTATCTTGCTTACGAAAGGCAAATTTTCCAAGTAGAAAACTCGTCTTCTTTGCTTCATCATTAAACTGCTTTTGAACAGACGAATCACTCAAGTATTTTTCTAGACTAAGATGATCGACAAACTCCATCTCGATTTTCACTTTTATAAGGTGAGTTTTATCGCTTTGGAATTTAAATAAAGCGTTGCAACTGTAGTCATTAGAATCGCTACAACTAGTACAATATGACTATACATCAAGACAAAGCTTTTGCTTACCTGATGATGATTGATGATTTTCTCAGAAAAATTCACATAGCTGCAAACATCGAGCAAAGCGAAACAAACAATAAAACTGCATAAGTAATCGGTGTCTCACTATTAAAGTAACTAGCCAAATTGACGATTGCTTCGCCAAAAGCAATGATCACGATTAAACTTACTCGTTCAACTAAATGCGGAAAGTTAACTTGTCCAGCTTGAAACTTATCATACATCAATAATGGCAATAAAAAGCCACAAATATAACCGACGATTACGATATAGATGCCAATTTGATAGCCAACAAGCAAACCAACTATAGCCAGCAACAATTCAATCGCCAATATCAAGATAAATGGCTTTTTATCGCTTTCTTCATCCTTCGGCGTCCCTATCCAATATTGCATGATCAAATCGACCAGCATCGCTACCATGGCTAAGTTAAAGTGTTGGAATGTAATCCGCCATTCGGTATTGATATTGTTTACCAAATAAACCATGACAAACATGTTGAACAAAAGTCCGGTTATATCAAAATAACGATTTTAACTATACCTGTTAAAATACAGCGCCTGAAAAAGCCATATTTGTAAGACTACAATTACTACGAAAAGGAACTGCAATAAAGTAACTAACGGAATACCGCCATTTACTGGATGGTGAACCATTGCCGTGATCTTGGAAATTGCATAAACAAAAACTAAATCGTAAAAAAGTTCAAACATCCCTACCGATTTAGCAATTATCTTTTTCATATCTATCACCTTAAAAAATATTTATCGCTTTATTTTACCAATATTTCTTTAAAGGTGCTTCATCACGGCCATTTCTAGTTTGGGATAAATGTTCCTTCACGATTTCGGTTAAAACCTCAGCCAACTTATCGATTTGTTCAACCGTCGCATATTCATAGCGACCATGATAGTTGCCACCGCCATTGAACAAGTTAGGTGTAGGGATGCCCTTTTGGGTAATAAAGTTACCGTCGGTACCGCCTCTAAAAGTTTGAATATTTGGCTTAATACCAAGCTTTTTGTATGCATCAAGGGCTAGATTAACCACATATGGTTGATCCTTAATTACATTGTAGATATTTTCATATTGACGGCGCATTTTCAATGAGAAACGGTCACCGTATTTTTGATTAAGTTCGGCCACGATATCCTTGATTAATTGCTCTTTCGCAGTAAATTTATCCCAATCAAAATCTCTAATGATCAAACTAATATCAGCATGATCAACTGAACCTGCCGCATTTAATACCAAGATAAAACCATCGTGTCCCTTAGACTTTTCTGGCACTTCATCTTTAGGCAAACGATCCAAAAAGTCATTCATCAAACTTGCAGCATTCACCATTAAGCCATAGGCCTCGCCTGGGTGAACCACAGTACCGCGAATATGAATCTGTGCTTCAGTAGCATTAAAGGTTTCATATTCAAAATCCCCTGGTCGACCATTTTCCAAAGTATAAGCGAGCTCTACTCCTGGGAAATCTTTAGCATCAAAGCGGCGGCCACCATAACCGATTTCTTCATCTGGGCCAAAGCCGATATAAATATCACCGTGTTCAATGTCAGGATGTTCAGTCAAATACTTAAGCATGCTCAAGATTCCGACAATCCCCGCTTTATCATCTGTCCCAAGTAGAGTATGTCCATCTGAAGTAATCAAAGTTTCGCCCTTGCAGCTGGCTAATGCCGGAAAATCTTTCGGATCAAGATAAATACCTTCTTTTTCATCCAGCACCACTCTCTTACCATCATAATTGCGGTGAACCTGTGGCCTAATATTTTCCGCATTAAAATCAGCCGTATCAATATGAGAAAAGAAGCCGATTGGTGTCACATCATCGGTTACATTTTTCTTCAAATGACCAATTGCAAAGCCAGTTTTTTCATTGTAATAGGCATCCAAACCAATCTCTTGAAGCTGCTTAGTCAACTCCTTGCCCATCTTAACTTGACCAATCGAAGTTGGTACTTGATCATGCTTTTCTTCATAAGATCTAGTATTTTCTTTAGCGTAATGAATAAATGTTTTTTCAATAAAGTCTAAATCGTAAAAGGACATCAAATTCCTCCTGTCTAAAAATTAATCTTTATTTAATTTTACACTAATTTTTAAACAAAAAAAGAACGAAATCTCTTTTCAGAAATTTCGTTCTTGGATTTTATTGTCTTTTACTTGTTCTTCAATTGATCAAGGTGTTCCTTAATCTTGTCAGCTGCGGCTTGAAGCTTTTCACGTTCACTTGAAGTAAGCTTCAATTCAACGACTTGTTCAATCCCATCACGGCCAATAATAGCTGGGTAGCCGATGTAAGTCTTGTATTCTGGGTTATAAACAGATACAGGAGCAAACAAACGCGCATCAGAAAAGACAGCTTGAATCAAACGTGTTGCACAGGTAGCAATTGCATAGCTAGTGTAACCCTTACCGTTAGCAACAACAAATGAGTTCTTGTTAGGTTGCTTGCTCAATTTCTTTTGTTCATTTTCACTAAACAATTGAATAGCAATCTTGTTGTTTACACGCACAGTTGACCAAGCGATAAATTGTGATGAACCGTGTTCGCCTAATACCCAGCCTTCAACGTTTCTTGGGTCTTGACCAAGCTTTTCGCCAACAATTCTTTGCATTCTAGCAGTATCAAGGAAAGTACCAGTACCAAAGACTTGGTTCTTAGATAAGCCAGTAGTTTCTTGCAAAATTTGTGCAACTGCATCACATGGGTTAGAAATGTTGATCAATACGCCTTTGAAGCCAGAATTCTTGATCTTTTCTCCAACTTCTTTAGCATTCTTAGCGTTAAGTTCGAATTCGCCAAAACGATCGCCGGTCTTAACACTAGCAGCGATATCACCAAAAGCAGTTACAACTACATCAGCATCTTTTAATTCATGCCAATCTTGCATAGTTACACGAACGTAGTAATTGTTTCTTGCTAATGTATCGTGTAAGTCATTGTATTCAGCTGCTACTTTGTCTTCATTTTTATCAAGTAAAACTAATTCATCAGCGATACCGTGAGTAAACAAAGTATACGCAACAGTTGCACCAACGTGGCCTAAACCGATAATACCTACTTTTCTCATAAGGAATCCTTTCTTCTATAAAGAGCAAAAAGAGAGGTAGTTACCTACCCCTCTTTGATTATTAAGCTTCAACCTTGTTAATTACAACGTCAAATTGGCCACCAGGAGTGGTAATTGATACGGTTTCACCCTTCTTCTTGCCAAGCAAAGCTTGTGCGATTGGTGAATCGTTTGAAATCTTGCCGTTTAATGGGTCAGATTCGTCACTACCTACGATAGTGTAGGTTTCTGGATCATCTGTACCAACTTCAGTATAGGTAACAGTCTTACCAACTGAAACTTCGTTAGGATCAACACTGTCAGCATCTACAACTTGAGCATACTTAAGCATGTCTTCAACTTGTGCGATTCTGTCTTCTACGTGACTTTGTTCGTCCTTAGCTGCATCGTATTCAGAGTTTTCTGACAAGTCACCGAATGAACGAGCAACCTTAATACGTTGAATTACTTCTGGACGTTTAACTAACTTTAAATTCTTTAATTCTGCTTGAAGTTTTTCTTTACCTTCAGCAGTCATTGGATAAGATTTTTCAGGCATATTTTTTAACTCCTCAGAAATTAAATTTTCTTTGCATTGATCAATGATATTGGTTTACACCAGTAAAGTCAACCTTAAACTAACGTACTTTAATGTCAAGATCGTTTTCCAAACCGGCAATAATCTTGTCCATTGCGTTATTAACAACTTCATCAGTTAAGGTATCCTTTCTGTTCAAGAAGGTCAAGTTGTAAGCAAAACTCTTCTTGCCTGCAGCAAGGTGGCTACCTTCGTAAACATCGATTACCTTGAGGTCAACCAAGTATTTACCAGCGTTTGACTTAATTACGTTTTCAACTTCTTGGTTTGTTACTTCCTTATCAACCAAAAGTGAAAGGTCACGTTCAATTGCTGGGAACTTAGGTGCTGGAACAGCAGTCATGCCCTTAGTAAGCATTGGAATGATTACATCTAGGTTGATTTCGTAACCATAAAGTTCTGCGTTGCGAAGTGCCTTGTCTGACAAGGTTACTGCGTGAGCAATCATACCGATCATACCTACGTATTGCTTATCGATGTAGATACCAGCAGTTCTAGTTGGGTGCATCCCTTCAATACTTTCGGCACGGTAAACTACCTTTTCAGGATCAATGCCAACTGCATCAAATAAGTTAGTCAATTGACCTTTAACGAAGTAGAAGTCTACCTTTTGAGTCAAATGTTGCCAGTTTTCTGCAAAAGTATTGCCTGAGTACAAAGCAGCAAGGTGTTCATGTTCGTTATAAATGCCACCATCGTGATCGTAAACACGACCTTGTTCAAACAATGCCAATTGAGTTTGCTTTCTAGCAAAGTTGTAGCTAGCTGCATCAACCAAACCGGTCATCAAGTTTTGACGCATTACTGAACGACTTGAGTTCAATGGCATTTGAACCTTAACAATGTCCTTTGGATCTTTAGTGTAGCGAGTAGCCTTTTCAGGTGAAGTCAATGAGTAAGAAATTGCTTCCATCAAGCCTTGTCCTTCAACAATAGCCTTCATGCGACGCATCATTTCTTCTTTTTCTGAGTAGCCACCGTGAGTTTCAGCCAAAAGTGGTTGAGTAGACTTCAAGTTGTCGTAACCATAGATACGACCAACTTCTTCAACTAAGTCTGCAGGAATTGAAATGTCCCATCTTCTGTTAGGAACATGAACAGTAATATCGTCACCATCACGATCAACTGGGAAGCCTAAACGATCAAAGATCTTAAGCATGTCTTCAGGACTAATTTCTGAACCTAAAACCTTGTTAATGTGAGAAATGGTAGTCTTAACTGCAACTGGTTCACGCTTAGTGTCGGCAGCCTTGATAATACCTTCATCAACAGTGGCACTAGCATCATTTTTAAGCAGAAGTGCAGCCATGTTGATTGCCTTTTCAGTGGCATCCCAGTTAGTACCTTTTTCGTAACGACTTGAAGCTTCAGTACGGTTAGCGTGACGAAGAGCAGCTTTTCTAACCAAAGTTGGATCAAAGATTGCGGATTCAAGAATTACGTCAGTAGTTTCAGAGGTAATTTCTGAGTTCAAACCACCCATTACGCCAGCCATCATCACTGGCTTTTCACCATCTGTAATGACGATATCCTTTGGATCAAGTTCAACTTCTTTTTCGTTAAGCAAAGTAAGCTTTTCGCCCTTGTTAGCCAATCTAACTTCTAACTTACCATTTTCGAAAGTCTTGGCATCGTAAGCGTGCATTGGTTGACCAGTCAAAAGCATGACATAGTTAGTTACGTCAACGACGTTGTTAATTGGACGAATGCCTGCATTCCACAAGCGTCTTTGCATCCAAAGTGGTGAGTCTTGAATCTTAACACCAGTCAATTTACGTAAGTAGAACTTAGAAGCAAGCTTTTCGTCTACCTTAACGTCAAGTGAATCAGTCCAGTCTGGACCATCTTCTTTTAAGACAACGTCTTCGACCTTAGGCTTTTGATCAACGATAGCACCAACTTCGTAAGCTGCGCCTTCCATGCTTAAAGTATCAGCACGGTTTGGCGTAATATCGAAGTCTAAAATGTAGTCGTCCATGCCTAAAGCTTCATAGACATCTTGACCTGGCTTTACGTCAGCATCTTCAGGGAAGACATAAATACCATCAGCGAATTCTTCTGGTACTACAGAATCGTTAAAACCAATTTCTTGCAAACCACAGATCATACCGTAACTTTCCATGCCACGGATCTTGCCCTTCTTGATCTTTTCGTTGCCAGCAATTCTGGCACCATGAAGGGCAACAATCACCAATTCGCCTGCAGCTACATTAGGAGCACCACAAACGATTTGAAGTGGTTCATCTTCGCCAACATCAACGTGAGTCAAGTGAAGGTGGGTACCTTCAACGCCCTTACAATCAAGGACCTTACCTACGACAAGCTTCTTAAGTCCTTCTTCTGGGTGCTTAACTTCAGCAATTTCTACACCAGTACGAGTGATTTTTTCAGCTAAAGCGTGAGGATCTTGATCTAAGTTAAGAAAATCTTGTAACCAATTGTATGAAACTAACATATTTTACTTTTCCTCCTTGCGGAATTGTTCCAAGAAACGAACATCGTTAGTGTAGAAATCACGGATGTCGTCAATGCCGTATTTCAAAATTGCAAAACGATCAAGTCCTACACCAAAGGCAAAGCCACCGTAAACATTTGAGTCAACGCCAGCATTTTCCAAAACATTAGGGTGAACCATACCGGCACCTAATACTTCGATCCAGCCAGTGTATTTACAAATAGGACAACCCTTGCCGTTACAGTTGAAGCAAGATACGTCCATTTCAACTGATGGTTCGGTGAATGGGAAGTAACTTGGACGAAGACGAGTTGCTCTATCTTGACCGAAGACGTGCTTAGCGATCATTTCAAGGGTACCCTTCAAATCACTCATGGTTACGTTCTTATCGACAACCAAACCTTCCATTTGCATGAATTGGTGTGAGTGAGTTGCATCGTCATCATCACGACGGTAAACCTTACCAGGACCAACCATCTTAAGTGGGCCCTTTGAGAAGTCATGCTTTTCAAGGACACGAGCTTGGTCACCTGAAGTTTGACTTCTAAGCAAGTCTTCATCGTCAATGTAGAAAGTAGCTTGCATATCACGAGCTGGGTGATCCTTAGGCAAGTTCATCATTTCGAAACAATAGTGGTCTGTTTCAATTTCTGGACCTTGGACAACCTTGTAGCCCATACCAATGAAGTAGCTTTCAAGGTCATCTAAAATAATATTGATTGGGTGCTTGGAACCTAAATGACCTTGACGACCTGGCAAAGTAACGTCAATCTTTTCTTCTTCAAGTCGCTTAGCCAAAACCGCCTTAACAATTTCATCTTTTGCGGCATCTAATTGAGTGTTGAACAAGTCACGCAATTCATTAACTTTTTGCCCAACTTCACGTCTGTTCTCTGGTGCAACATCACGCATTGAGTGCAAAATCTTGGTTAATTCACCTTTACGACCAACCAATTCAACTCTAACTTTATTTAACGTTTGCTCATCAGTTGCTTTGTTGATTTGCTTAAGCCCTTCTTCATGGAGCTCTTTCAACTTATCAAATAAGTCCATTAATTCTTTCCTTTCAAAAACAAAAAAGCTCCGTCCCAGTAGGGACGAAGCTTCGCGGTACCACCCTAGTTTGGACATAGTATGTCCACACTTAAGCTTTCGTTAACGGTGAAATACCGGAATGGGTTAGATTCTACTCCCAAGATGAAATTCACAACTGCTTGTCTATCTTCTCTTTCAGCTTGTTAAAGAAGACTCTCTGTCTAGATAGCAACATTGTTACTAGTCTTGATCTTAGTAATTAACTAATATAATATTTCTTTTTTGGAATTCTTGCAAGCTCCTAGGCCCACTTATCTGCCCAATCATGAACTTGATCAAAGACTGGCTTAAGGTCAGCCCCCTTTTCGGTCAAGCTATAGGAAATAATACCTGTGTCTTTGTTAACAGTGCGCTTTACAATACCGTCTTGCTCAAGTTCTTTAAGACGCTCAACCAAAACACGGTCAGAGCAAGCTTCAATGCAGCGAGCTAGATCCTTAAAACGCATATCCTCTGTGTCGCATAATGAGCTAATGATTAAGCCGTTCCACTTCTTGCCGATTATTCTAAAGGCATTGATAAAGTGACTACACAATTCATAATCTTCCGGTTTACAAGGAGTTGTCTCCTTTTTTTCTTTAACTTCTTGCATAAGTAACTCTCCTATTCATTGGTATAATTCCAGTAAAAATATTATTATATTTTCTTATCTATTATAGAAAAACTACTTACTAATTACAAGTGCTAAACAAAATGGTAAATCATAATGCCGGCAGCTACTGCCGCATTCAAAGATTCAGCCTTGCCCTTAATTGGAATATACAACTTTTCATCGCTTAAACTAGCAATAGTTTCGCTTACGCCATGTGCTTCGTTACCGATAATTAAAGCAAGTTGAGGCACCTTCTCAAAGTCTTGCAATTGCTTAGCTGATTTATCAAGCATGCTGGCATAAACAGGAATCGCAGAATCTTGGAAATCAGTGATGACGTCTGCTAAGTCGCGCTTAATCAAATCAATGTGGAATTGACTTCCTTGCATAGCGCGTTGCGTCTTAGGATTGTATAAGTCAGCACTTTCTGGTGACAAAACCACGCCATCAAAACCAGCGGCATCGGCAGTTCTAATGATCGTACCAACATTGCCTGGATCAGCTAAATTATCAAGCAAGACCCATTTACCATAATTAAATGGAAATTCCTTAGGTTGATCGATCTTAAGTACCATGAAGATTTCTTGTGAATTCTTAGTGCTGCTCAAATGACGGGCAATTGCTTTATTGATTAAAATGACGTTTTTGCCATCTAAATCAATATCGTAGTCTTCGTTTACTTGATCAAGAGCTTCTTCTGTTCCTAAGACATATTGATATTTCTTGCCTGCTTTAACAGCTTCTTCAAACAAGTGAAACCCTTCAATTAAGTAGCGGTTTTCTTCATCACGATATTTCTTTTGCTTTAATTTAGCTAATTTTTTAATTGTTGCATTATTAACTGAACTAATTTGTTGCATAATTCTCTCCTTTTTGCTTCTGTCCCCATTATAATGGATAATTGTATATAGAAAAAAGATAAATTAATTGAAAACGAGGCATTTACTATGGAAACTAGAAAATTAGTTGTTTCGGGTTTAGTTCAAGGCGTAGGTTTTCGCTGGAGCACACAAATGCTGGCCAATAAAATGGGCATCCCCGGCACAGTAAGAAATAATTCAGACGGCACCGTAACTATTTACATCCAAGGCGAACCTAGCGAGCTTGATCACTTTATTGAGAAATTGCCATCTGCATCAGGTTTTGCTCATATTGAAAACATTGACCAAGAATTAGCCTCAAATGTGGAAAAAATGCATAGCTTTAATGTATTATATTAGAGATACATTTTTTAATAGAAACTAAGTGGTGATTATTTTAATGAAAAAAATTAAGAGATATACAGGAGTATTGGCACTCTTAGTAGTCGCTGCTCTTGTATTGAGTGCATGTGGCGCTACCAATAACCCTAATGTGGCTCCTCACAGCGGAATCTACGGTTGGGTTTACCAATGGTTAGGTCGTCCCTTGCAAAACATTATGATCCAAACTGCCCACATGATCGGCGGCGAAAATGGCGCTGGTTGGGGTATCGTGATCATTACCTTTGTCGTTCGTCTTATTTTGATGCCTCTTATGCTTGTGCAGCAAAATAAGAGCGTACGCCAACAAGAAAAAATGGCTCGTCTGCAGCCACAAATGAAGCTCATTCAAACTGCAATGAAGCATAAGGGAATTACCCCTGACCAACAAATGACCTTGTCAGGTTGGCAAAGAGAGCTATATTCAAAGAACCAAGTTTCTTTGACTGGCGGTATGGGATGCTTGCCTTTGATTATTCAGTTGCCTATTATGTGGGGAATTTACCAAGCGGTATTTTACTCACCACAATTAGCGCACTCAACATTCTTTGGCATCTCCCTTAGTCAAAAATCAGTAGTTTTGGCGATCGTTGCGACTGTCTTCACAGTTATTCAAGGTTACATCTCATTGATCGGCATCCCTGAAGAACAAAAGAAGACAATGCAATCGATGATGATCGTTAACCCAATTATGACTTTATTCTTCAGTTTGTCATTCTCAGGTGCGTTAGCTTTATACTGGGCCGCAGGTAACTTGGTAATGATTATCCAACAATTAATCGTCACCTTCGTCCTCACCCCTAAGGTTAAGCAACACGTGGCTGAAGAATTAAAGGAAAAGCCAGTTGAAGTAGTTGTTACCAAAGAAAAGGTTGATGCTTTATTCAATCCTAGCGGCGAAAGCAATACTGCTAATACCGAAGCTAAGAAAGAATTGCACCAAGATTTACGTAACCGCAACAAGGGTAAGCAACAAAGAAGAAAATAATTAAGATACAAAAAAAGGATCTGGAAAATTCCAGGTCCTTTTTTTTACTTCAAAATGCCATCTGGCACATCATTTTTATGTTTTTCTGCTTCAATCTTTCGTAATTCAGCGGCACGCTTTTTAGAAAGAACTGGGAAGACCATCTTAAATTGACTGCCTTGCCCTTCTACAGATTCAACACTGATTTCGCCCTTATAACTATCAACTAATTTTTGAGCGATTGATAAACCTAAACCATTACCGCCTTTTTCACGGGTTCTGGCCTTGTCCACTCTATAGAAGCGATTAAAGATCTTCTTTTGATCTTCTGGTGAAATACCTTCACCGAAGTCTTGCACCATGATGCTGACTTCTTTTTTGGTTACACCGGCAGAAACATTGATCTGCTTACGATCCGTTGAGTATTTAATACCATTATCGATCAAAATGACCAATAGTTGTTCAAGGTGGCCGTGATACATTTGAATCTCAGTATCATCAGGCAAGTCATCCTCATCAAGCTGAATCTTAAAGTCAGGGTGAACCATTGCCAAATCAGAAACAACTCTCCGTACTACTTCATTGACGTTAGTTATTTCATATGGATATTGCACATCAATTTGTTCAGCTCTAGTCAAATCAAGCATTTCTTGGATCAGGTGCTTCATTCGATCAGCTTCTTGCAATGAGGCCTTGATTGATTCATCCAAAATTTGCGGATCATCCTTGCCCCAACGCTCCAGCATGTTTAAGTGTCCTTCAATTACGGCAACAGGGGTCCGCAATTCGTGAGAAACATCCCCAACAAACTGCTTTTGCTGTTCAATATAACTCTGCATCCGATCCAGCATCTGGTTGATAGAACTGGCCAGCTCTGCTAATTCATCGTCACGATTAAGCGGCTTAATTCTGGCCTCACTATTTGGATCAGCATTAACTTCCTTAGCCACTTTAGACATCGTCTTAATCGGTCTAACAACATTGACTACCAAGACATATGAAATAGCCACAAAGAAGATAATTGCAATCAGCGAAATAATCAGCATCCAGTGCAGCAAGTTGCTCATCAAATGGTTGTAATACGTCATTTTATTTGAGACAACCACATATCCAGTCAATTTATTATTAACGGACGAGTACACCTTTTGGTAGGTGACTAGAGTCGTTTTATTATTTCGTTTAACCTGTACTACCCTGCGATTACCCTTAAAAGGACTAAACTTTGGCGTCGTATCACCATTGGCAAAGACAACCTCGTTATGCCGATTGTAGACAGCTACGTTAATATCAGGATTGGATATTAAAGAAATCAGGTTGTCGCTAAAGGCATTGTTCCGCGTATCTTTGCTGCTAATGGCAGGACCGCCGTTCAAGATTCGCCTTGTAGATGGCGATAGCGACGGAATGACATTCGAAATCTCCAACTCATCTGGAATCGAACTTAACGTCCGCTCAAGCGTAACCACTACATTGTCGGAAGTTTCTTCCTGCTGGTCCATCGATTGCTTACTTACAATTTGATAAACCACAACTGAAAATAAGACAAAAGAGACCGTAATCGTCAACGCAACGATACTTACCCATCGCACAATTAACGATGAATGTTTGGTCTCTTTAGCTCTATCTCTTTTATTCTTGATCATCATCTTCATCTCTTACCATGTATCCAGTACCACGTACTGTCTTGATGTAAGATGGTTGACCTGGTACATCGATCTTGTTACGCAAGTAACGAACGTAAACTTCGACCACGTTAGTTTCGATGTTTGATTCAGGTCCCCAAATCTTGTTCAACAATTGATCACGACTAACAACGTTGTTCTTATTTTCAATCAACGTCATGAGTAAGTTGTATTCACGTTTAGTTAAATCAATTGCCTTACCGTCACCGCGGTGAACAATTCTATTAGCAGTTTCAATAGTCAAGTCCTTGAACTTAACAATCTTTTGCTTAGCAACAGTTACCTTAGAAGCATCCTTTTCAATCTTTACACGACGCAAAACGGCACGTAAACGTGCAAGAAGTTCTTCAATTGCAAATGGTTTAACGATATAGTCATCAGCACCGTGATCTAGGCCTGATACACGGTCAATAACAGAGTCACGTGCAGTCATCATGATGATAGGAGTAGTCTTAACTTGACGTACACGACGAGCAATTTCCAAACCGTTTAAATCTGGAAGCATTAAGTCAAGTAAAATTGCATCAAAATCTTGGGAAAGGGCATCGTCCAAACCCTTACGACCGTTGTTTTCTACTACGGTTTCATAATTTTCGTGTTGTAATTCGAGCTCTACAAAGCGAGCCAAGTTTTTTTCATCTTCAATAATCAGAATTTTTGCCATCTTATCTCAGTTCCTCATAGATCAATTTATTCTTTTAATACTAATAAATTAATTAAAAAATGCTTTTATAATTAAAGGATACTTTAAAAACCGCTCTAAAACAAGATTAAAAAACAATCAAAGTTAAAATTCTTTGATTGTTTCGATAATTTTGTTACTATTTTTTATCGTTTTTGTCATCTTGATTATCAAGCAAGACTTTCAGCTTAGCAAAAGCTGGGTTAACTTGATTCTTCTTACCTTCATCAAAGGCAGATTCAGAGATAACTTCCCAGCCATTACCTTCTGGGAAAATATTCTTTTCCTTTTCTTCCGGTGTCAAAATAGTAGTAGGAATATTCAGCAACATATTATCTTCAACAGCAGTTTGCAGATCAATAACATCATTATCTACTTGTACGATTGTGTCATTATCCTCTAATTCTTCCTTTGTAGGCTTGCGATCAATGTAGTTTTCTACAAAAGTGAAGTCTTCTTGATAATCAACCGGTTTTAAGCTTCTACTAGATGGAACTGTTAAGTCAGCTGTGATGTGAAAGTTGCCGGTTACAAATGGTTCTTGATAGAACAAGTCTCCTGATAGATGCACATTCTTGGCATCAATCAAAAGTTCCTTACTTCGCTTGAAAAATTCTGGGCGCATCTTTACATCACGTTCGATATGAGTAAGTGGCTCAGAAGCATTTTCTATTTTAGAAAAACTAATTTCTAACATATTACACCTCGATTGGACGTCGGCCAAAGTTTTGGTCAACTCCCATTATTTGTTCAAATAAACGATCTGTTCTAACTTGAAGTGCAAGAGAACCATCTTTTGCGCTTCTCTTATCAACCTTAGAAATAATTTCCGTTTGGAAATTTTTACGATTATCTTTTAAAAAATTACGTCCAATTTTACTAAAGCCCAAAAGCATTAGTGATTCATGATTAAAGCTAGCAATCATGTCATCTTGCGTCACGTTTAACAGAGTGTATAAACTCAGACGGCGCAAACGAGAATAAGTATACCGCTTAGACTTGATTCTGCGCAAGAATTCAGTGAAATCACGCGACAAGTGAATTTCTTGCTTCATCTTGTATTCGAGTCCTTCACTCATTTGATAGATTTGACGTAAATCTTCCACTGAAGAAGATTCAATGCGGTATTTCAAAAATGGATACAATAAGTTCCAGTTAGGGTATACTTTTTGCTTGCTTAAAACTGCGGCTTCGGCTTTAGGCATCCAGTACTTCAAGTTGCTGGTATCTTCTCCGTGTAAAAGCAAGTTACGAATTGCGCTGGCACTTTGCACAACGCCACTGCGTTGCAATAAATCATCGTGGCCTGCACCGATTCGATTGATGGGATGCAACTTTAAAGGTGAGCCCAGATTGTAGTTAGCCACGGAATAAGCTAAACCCAAAATGGCATTAGGTTGATTAATTTCATGGCCTACTTCTCGAGCTACCATTTGATTATATTGAGTTGAATAGGTCTGACTATAATCCTTAAAGTCCATATGATTTTGGGGAATTTCCGCAATCTTGCCACCAAGATAGGCAAAATTCAAGTTAGCATCTTCAACCCCAAATACTAAATCTGTGACGCCTAATTTAGATAATTGCTCGATATTACCTAATGAAAATAGGTCAGCTGGTTCAACCGCCGTAGAAAAAGGCATTTCAAATACTAAATCGGCACCAGATTGCAAAGCGGCTTTGGCGCGCTCCCACTTGCTCATAATGGCCATTTCGCCACGCTGAACGTAGTTGCCTGACATAATAACGACGATAGGATCATTTTGGGCAATTAAGCGTGCCTGATTTAATAAAAATTCGTGACCACTATGGAAAGGATTAAATTCTGAAATAATCCCCACAACGCTCATTTTTATTAGTCTTCCTTTAATTCAACTTGCTTACCATTAGCCCAAAGTTTTTCAAGGTTGTAAAACTCACGTGCTTCCTTGGTAAAGATGTTAACTACAACGTCGCCTAAGTCTACTAAAAGCCAGTTAGAGTCTCTAGTACCTTCGATGCGGTAATCAGTGTAGTTGTTTTGGTGAGCTTCATCAACAATTGAGTTAACAATAGCGTGAAGTTGACGGTTTGAACCTGCACTAGTAATTACGTAGTAATCCGCTAAAATACTGATTCCGCGCATATCATAAGCTTCGGTATCTTCACCGTGACGATCGCTAATAGCTTTAGTAGTAAAATCTAAAATTTCTTGACTAGTCAAATTTTTTCTCCTTTATTTTTATTATTTAGTACTCCAAACATTATATGCTGCTATAGTGCGTGGATAAATTCTTTTTCTCTCTTCAACTAAAAACTCTAAGGTGTGTGCTAATTGATAGCCGACACCCTCATCAATGTTGGCATAAGTGATTTTGCGTGCTTCATCTACGCCAGGAAAATCACGTCCTGGTTCAATAAAGTCGGCCATAAAGACGATTTTGTCCAGCATGGTCATCTCAGTATCGCCTGTGGTGTGACGACGCACTGCGGTCAAAATTTCAGGATCTCTGATTTTTAAATCGTGTTCAATGAAATATGTGCCAACAATGCCGTGCCAAATTGCGCGGTTCCAGTTAAGTAAATCCTTGTCAAAATCTTGTTCCTTGATTACCTTGCGGTATTCTTCAACGGGAACTTGTTTGGCATAATCATGTACAAATCCAGCAAGTGCTGCCTTATCTTCATCATAGTGATTCAACTTTGCTAATTTACGGGCAGTTTCACTAACGCGAACGCAGTGCTTAAATCTCTTTTTGTCCATATTAGCTTTTTCTTTAGCAATAATTTCATCACTAGATAATGGTGAATAAGTCTTTTTAAATGTTAGTTTCGTCAAGGTAAAGCCCCTTTTCTTCAATATACTTTCTAACTGGTTCTGGTACCAAATATCTAATTGAAGTACCAGTAGCCACGGAGCGACGAATTGCAGTAGAACTCAAACGAATATCTGGCGCATCTACCCAAATCATTGGATATTGCGGATCTTGTGGATAGCCAGGGCGACGAATTCCGACCAGCGTAACCATTTTAGCCAGAGTAGGTGCTTCTTTCCAGGTATGGAAACTGTTAACTTGATCGCTTCCCATGATTAAATAGTAATTATTCTGTGGTGCTTTTTCCTTTAAGTAGCGCATTGTATCTACAGTATAAGAAACGCCGCCACGGAACAATTCAAGCAATTTAACCCTAAACTTAGGATTATCACGAGTTGCCAAATCTAACATCGTCGCTCTATCTTTAGCTGATGTTAATGGTGCATTCTTGTGAGGTGGAATATTATCTGGCATAAACCAAACCTCATCCAAACGCAACTTAGTCATTGCTTGTTCGGCCGCAACCAAGTGAGCAATATGGACAGGATTAAAAGTACCGCCCATAATGCCGATTTGACGGCCTTTACCATCTTCACGTTCTAATTGAGCCTTAACTTCAGTAGCAGGTGCTTTTTCAATACATTTTGGATTTACCATACGAAAACCTCTAAATCAATGCACGACGAATTCCTAAACCAATACCATCTGGCGTGTAAGTCTTAACAACGCATCCCTCTGGAACGGTCACAAAACCGATCCCACCAAATAACAGATCGCTCTTATATTCAGTTCGATATTCTTGTCCCTTAAGTGCTGGCAACTTATCATCTTTAGCAGGTGGAGCAAGCAATTCACCAACATGCTTTTCATAAAAAGCATCAGCGTTGGCCGTCTTAGTGCGGTGAACGTACATATCGCGCGCTACATAAACAGTAAAACTAGTTGACTCGCCTTTTAAATAATCGATTCGACCAAGTCCGGCTAAGAATAAGGTATTGCCGGGCATCAGCTGATAAGTAGCTGGCTTGAGCGGTTTCTTTGGTGAAATCAATTCCAAGTCTTTAGCATTCAAGTGAGTAGCCAATTGATTATCGGTCATGATCCCTGGGGTGTCGATCAAAAAGTGACCATTTTCAAGTGGAATTTCGATTCGATCCAAAGTTGTACCAGGAAAACGTGACGTGGTAATCAAGTTTTGGATATCACCCATCATGTCGATAATTGCGTTGATCAAAGTAGACTTACCAACGTTGGTTGTACCTACAAAATAAACGTCTTTATCTTGTGATTGTTTATTAATATAAGCAATCAAGCTTTCCAGATTGACCTTTCTCTTAGCAGAAACCAAGAAGATTTCTTTAGGATAAAGGCCCATGCGGTTAGCTTCTTGTCTCATCCAGTCTTTAATCTTGCTTTGTCTAGAATTCTTAGGGAACAGATCGAACTTATTTCCGACTAAGATAAAATCATTGCCACCGACAAAACGCTTCAATGAAGACAAAAGCGAATTTGAGAAGTCAAACAAGTCGACCACGTTAACTACTAATGCCTTCTTTTCGGAAAGTGAATTAAGCAACGCCAAGAAGTCGTCGTTGTTTAAATCGACTGGCATGATTTCGTTATAGTGGCGCAATCTGAAGCAACGTTGGCAGTACACTTCTGCGTTTTCTTCATTTCTTGCTTTGTCTAATGCGCTCTTAGGCAAGTAGCCTGCTTTTTTAGGATCATCGGATTGGAGCACTGCCCCACAACCAATACAAATAATCTCCTCATCCATTTTGCAAAGTCTCCTTAAATGTTACTCGATGTGATAAACCAAGAAAGAAAAAGATGATCTTTTCAAAGAATCGATTAATTCTGGTATTCCACTTATCTGTTTCAACCAGTGGCTTAACCAATACCGTCTCAACTCCAGCCAAATTTCCAGCCTGCATATCGGTAATCAGCTGATCGCCTACCATCATTACTTGATCCTTTTGCAAATGCATTTCTTCGCGTTTACGTGTTATTGCAAACGGTAATGGCTTGCGTGCCTCAGAAACAAAGTCAATGTGGTAAGGGGTAAGCACCTTTCCTACACGTTGAGCATTGTTATTCGAAATTACGACCAGCTTAATGTTCGCCTTGGCTAATCGCCTGTTTAATTTGTTCATCTCTTTAGCAGTTTCAAACTTATTCCAAGCAAGAAGCGTATTGTCTAGGTCTGAAAAAACTGCTTTTATTCCCATCTCATTCAATTTCTGGGGGTCCAGATTATAAATAGTATTTATTGTGTATTTTGGTCTAAATAACATATAAACTCTCCATTTTTTATCACTCTCTATAATATCAAAAATGCGTTTGTATTAGAAACTTTTGTTTCATTCTTAGCAAAAAGTGATACAATACTAAACAATTTAACCTATTTCATCAAAAATTTAGAAAGGGAGAAAAATGAGAAAGTTTATTGATTTACACCTTCACCTAGATGGTTCAGTCCCCGTTGCTACAGTTAAGAAGTTAATGAAAGAACACAATATGCCTGCTCTTTCAGATGAAGAACTGCGCCAAGAGTTGTCTGTTGATTCTAGCTGTAAAAGTTTAGATCAATTTTTAGAAAAATTCGCTTTGCCTAATAAATTGATGCAGACAAGACATGATCTTGAAACAATTGTTTATGATTTGCTTGTCGAATTAAAACAGCAGGGTCTGGTTTATGCAGAAATACGTTTTGCACCGCAGCTGCACACGAAAAAAGGTCTAACTCAAGAAGATGCGATTGAGGCAGTGATTAGTGGACTCAATAAGTTTTTAGCTGATCAAAAGAAACAAAAAACTTCACCTGAACTACATGCTGGTTTAATCCTTTGTTTGATGCGCTTTGCCGATAATCAAAAACAGAACATGGAAACTGTGAAGCTGGCTAAAAAGTTTTTGGGCAAAGGTGTAGTCGGCCTTGACTTAGCCGGTGCCGAAGGCCCGATTCCTAACATAAAATATAAGTCCTTCTTTGATCAAGCAAAAAAGCTTGACGTTCCCTATACAATCCATGCTGGTGAAGCAGACGGTCCCGATTCTATTCGCCAAGCCCTGGCCATGGGTGCCAAAAGAATTGGTCACGGCATTCGTTGCACTGAGGACCCAGAGTTAACGCAGGAATTAATTAAAAAGCAAATCGTGCTGGAATGCTGCGCAACTTCCAACATGAACACCAAAGCATTCGATCAGATTGATTCTTATCCGATTAAAAAATTGCTACATAAAGGGATGAAAGTTACCCTGAATTCTGACGATATGACGGTTTCAAATACTAATTTACCGCATGAATATAAGTTACTCGAGCAACAAACCAATTTAACGCCAGCAGAAGAAACGACGCTTTACCTAAATGCAGTTGATGCGGCATTTACGACACCAGATGAAAAAATCAGGTTAAGAGCTTTAATTCAAAAATAGTAAAAAAATAGAGGTCAGGAATAATTTCCCTGGCCTCTATTTTTGAACTAATTAGTTCAATGCCTTCTTAGCAGTTTCTGCTAATTGTGCAAAAGTCTTTGAATCGTTGTAAGCAATATCAGCTAACATCTTACGGTTCATGTCAACACCAGCTAACTTCAAGCCGTGCATTAACTTAGAATATGAGATATCGTTTTGTCTTGCAGCTGCGTTGATACGAGCAATCCATAACTTTCTGAATTCACTCTTACGTCTTCTACGGTCGCGGAATGCGTACTTGTATGAAACGAATAATTGAGTGCTTGCAGCCTTAAATTGCATGTGCTTTGCGCCACGGTAACCCTTGGCAAGCTTCATGACCTTCTTACGACGTTTACGTGTTACAATTCCACCTTTAACTCTTGGCATTTAAATTTCCTCCTACTATAGTCTTTTCAAGAACAAATAACTAGTGCATTTGAGCAACCATTTGCTTGATACGCTTCATATCACTGCTTGAAACCATAGCAGCTTTTCTCAAGTGGCGACGTTGCTTCTTAGTCTTACCGTGGAAACGGTGGCCAGTAAATGCGTGGTGACGCTTTAAACCACCATTTGCAGTTCTCTTAAAACGCTTAGCAGAAGCGCGGTGTGTTTTCATCTTTGGCATATTTCTATTTCCTCCAATTAACTACTTTTTATTTTTTGTCCTTTTCACTCTTAGGTGCGAGCATTAAGAACATTGAACGACCTTCCATCTTAGGCTTGCTAATTACATTAGCAATATCGGAAGTTGATTCAGCCATCTTCTCAAGTACTTGTTGACCTAATTCCTTATGAGTGATGGCACGACCTCTAAAGCGGATTGATACACGAACCTTAGCTCCTTCTTTAGAAACAAACTTACGAACGTGCTTCAACTTCGTTTCGAAGTCGTTGCCTTCAATTGTTGGACTCAAACGAATTTCTTTGACACTAACTGTCTTGGACTTCTTACGGGATTCCTTAAGCTTCTTTTGTTGTTCGAAGCGGTACTTACCGTAGTCCATGATACGTGCTACAGGTGGCTTGGCATTTGGTGAAATCAAAACAAGGTCAAGACCAGCATCGCTTGCGCGACGTAAGGCTTCCATCTTGTTCATGACGCCAACTTGCTTACCATCTTCATCAATTAAACGGACTTCGCGTGCGCGAATTCTATCGTTTAAGATTAAACTTCTTGGTATAACTGTTCACCTCCGTGTTAATTTCGAGGACAAGAAAAAGGCGGGATAAGTATCACCCGCCTTTAATCAACAGAAAATATCGATCAGCCCAGAGGTTAATTTAACTTAGGCGAGAAGCGGGAGCTTCTTCTTGTTCTCAACTAGGTGTATTATACGCGTTTAAACTGGCTGCGTCAATACATGATGTGCAATTATTTAGTTGCATCAAAAACATAATTATCAGGATAAAATTGCATCCGATATGCACGATATACATATGTCATATCTTTAGGACTATTAGTAATAGTCAAATTAAAGACTTGATTTCCATAGGCATCAACTTCAATTATATTGCTTTCTTTACCCGTATTTTTAAAACCAAAATTAATCAAAGTATTACCATTATTCAAGCGTTGTGCATAACCAATAACTTCGGTAAAGTTTTGTTTACCTAAATTCTTGCCATAACTCCAAACTTGTTTAATGGTCTTTTTCTTAGTATCAATTTGATATTCCGTAGCAGCAGAAAACTTGCCACTTTGCTTCTTATCACCGTTAGTAACAGCAATATTATTATCATAAAGCAAAATATCTAATTTACTTCCTGTTTCTTTTAACAAGTAAATTCCGTGTTGACCACCTGGATATTTTGTCCCCTTGCTTGGCTTCAACAGATATTTATGGAATGAACTAGGCCACTCCTTAGCCGGCTTACTAGTAAAAATCCAGTTAATCTTTTTAGTTTGATAATTCATTGACCAAATAATATCTTGGTTACGCGCAGACAATAAAATATTGCCAGTTTTGGCATCATAATCAATGGTGTTAATATGCAGCCAATCCATTAGTCCTAATCCGCTACTAGTATTGTCATTGGCTTTGATTTTGCTCTTTTTGTACATTGATTCTGGAAAAATCTTCTTAAAATCAATTACTTTAACAATTTTACCAGTATTAGGATTAAGTTCAGCAATCGTATCTTCTACATACTTGCTGCCATCATCAACAGTTAAGAGCCAATTGCCGTTGGGCATTTCTGCCACATCATGGTGAACCAATGATAAGCCAGCGGTTCCAGCATAACTGCCACCCAAGGTTTTATCAAAACTGAATTGACGATATACACGACCTAAATAGTCAGTTTCAACCAACATATTATACTTTTCATCACCGGATTTAATCTTATTGAACAAGAGAATATGACCATTATTCAATTGTTCAAAAATATGCTCATTCCAGCGTAAATAGTACCAGCGTACTTCTCCATCACCGTCTACAGCAAAGGTTTGCTTAGTGGTCCTGTTTAAAACAGTCAATTCATTTGAGCCTAAGCTCATCTTAGTCTTGTCTTTAACAGTGACATTAATTGGAAAACTTTTAATCCATTTAGGTAAATTAGCTGTTTTAATCTTAACTGTCTTGGTCTGTTTATTGTCAAATTGATCAGTCATTGTTACTTCAACAGAATTATCATACCCAGCATATAGACCTACGATAGGTACTTGATGATTCGTTTGATAACCTTTAACTTC
>NZ_LARO01000110.1:0-1261 GCF_000980505.1 Lactobacillus sp. N54.MGS-719 | reverse complement strand
CATTAACCAGCAGTTTAACCATCAAACCATCGTTAAAGACGGAATTGGCATTGAATCCGACCCATTCTCCATGCTCCTTGGCTCGTTGAAGGTGGAGAACTGATGGCAGCGCGTGTTCATCGTGGTCATAGGCAGCATTCATTTCGGGCGGGATGATTGATTCACCAGCCTCAAACTTCCTAGATTTTTGACAAAGACCCTAAAAATCAAAAAAACAGTCATCAGTAAAAACTGATGACTGCTTAGTAAAGATATATAACCGAATATTTAATGCCTCCGGTGGGGGTCGAACCCACACTCCCTCAACGGGAACTGGATTTTGAGTCCAGCGCGTCTGCCAATTCCGCCACAGAGGCATAAGTCTTTACTAAAAGGTGGTAACCGGATTTGAACCGGTGATCGAGGTTTTGCAGACCTGTGCCTTACCACTTGGCTATACCACCAAATAGTGCCTGAACGTTTCGTCCAAACTATCCAACATTTGGTAGACTGTTGGATAAAAGGGCGGTATGTGGGATTCGAACCCACGCATGTCGGACCCACAAACCGATGTGTTAACCAAACTTCACCAATACCGCCAAAATATTCAGTTGAGCAGGGATAGTAGGAATCGAACCCACAATGACGGTTTTGGAGACCGTAGTTATACCGTTTAACTATATCCCTATAATAATGGAGGAGGGTGGATTCGAACCGCCGAACCCGAAGGAACGGTTTTACAGACCGTCGCGTTTAACCACTTCGCTACTCCTCCATAAAGTGGCGCGGGACGGAATCGAACCGCCGACACACGGAGCTTCAATCCGTTGCTCTACCAACTGAGCTACCGAGCCATCCTTGTGGATGCAACTATTCAGTTGCAATGGAGGATACAGGGCTCGAACCTGTGACCCTCTGCTTGTAAGGCAGATGCTCTCCCAACTGAGCTAATCCTCCATAAGTGACCCATGCGGGATTCGAACCCACGATACCAGCGTGAAAGGCTGGTGTCTTAACCGCTTGACTAATGGGTCATAAGAAACGGAGAGTAAGGGATTCGAACCCTTGATACAGGCTTTAACCCGTATACAGCATTTCCAATGCTGCTCCTTCGGCCTCTCGGACAACTCTCCAATATCCGAACCCTGACACACAATGCCAGGTGCCAAAGTTCGTTTAGATGTGCATGGCAATGCCCTATCCTCGCAGGGAGCGATCCCCCAACTACTTTCGGCGCGTTGAAGCTTAACTTCTGTGTTCGGCATGGGAACAGGTGTATCCT
>NZ_LARO01000109.1:0-1292 GCF_000980505.1 Lactobacillus sp. N54.MGS-719 | reverse complement strand
TATATCAACATTGAATGGGACGTTAACCCAGAAGCTGATAGCTATGAGATTCAGTATAGATTGAAAGGTAGCAGTAAGTGGGCAACCTTCTTTAGCAAAGCTAGAAGCGGCGATATAGTAGATGATCCAACGAATGATTTTGGACAAGACTTTAAGAAGGGCCAAGTTTACGAAGTTCGTGTCCGTGCGCTCCACAGTAATTTGATCAGTGATTGGTCGGGGGTTAAGACGACTCGTGTTGATGTTACGCCGAATAGGTAGGAGATAGTTAAAAACGTCTTTTGATTAGGCTATTTTGACTTAGTCAAGAGACTTTTTTTATAGCAAAAATAGAAAACGCATACATAAATTATCATCTATAATATAAGTAAACAGATTGAGTAGGAGGTAATAGCATGTTCTTTGCCTCCTTAAGTTTATGAGCTAAGAATAGCCGAAAAATGGAAGCTAAGAAAGATACTTCAGTTTTTTACGCTTACGAGCATTCCAGAGAGGGATGCTTTTTATTTTTCAGTAATCGTAATTACAGTAATTATAATTATCGTAAGTACGATTACTGTAATTTAAATTACTGAAAAAGAAGATTCCTCGTGATGATTGGAAAGAGTGTTAGCAAAAGATATATAATAATAGCATAAAGTAAATATAGGAGTATTTAAATTGAAGGCAGATAGTATTAACTTATTTGATTTTTTAGGAAACGGAAAAACTATTTTTGAAATTCCAGTCTTTCAACGGAATTATGAATGGGGCAAGCCCCAATGCGAACAACTTTTTAATGACTTGTTAACAGCAGAAAAGGAAGATCAGGATCATTTTATTGGTGCAGTAGTTTACGTTACTGACTCAGGTAAAAAAATGAGTCATATTTATCGAATTATTGATGGGCAACAAAGACTAATGAGTTTGACTCTATTGCTTAAGGCTATTTCTGATATTGATGCAGAAAATAAGGATGAAATTGAAGAACAGTACTTAACCAATAAATATTTGGATGCAAATAATCATCTTAAGTTGAAGCCCGTTGATCATGATGCTGATGCCTTCTTTGCTGTAATGAATGGTAAAGAATATAATAACCCATCTAAAGTAGTAGAAAATTATAATTATTTTAAAAAGAGAATAACTGATTCTGGAATTAATACTCCTCAGCTTTATGAAGCTATGAATCATTTTGTAATGGTATATATTGAATTAACAAATGATCCTGGGGATGAAAATCCACAAATTATTTTTGAAAGTCTTAATTCAACTGGCGTGTCTCTTTCAGCTTCTGATTTAGTAAGAAACTT
>NZ_LARO01000022.1:0-22761 GCF_000980505.1 Lactobacillus sp. N54.MGS-719 | reverse complement strand
TAACTAAAAAAATAAATCGACACTAAAAGATATTTAAGTTGAAATTTAAATAAAAAATGAAGCCAAACTTCTTATTATGCTTGACTTTACGTAGAAAAAAGCCTGAGTCCGATTGGTCTCAAGCTTTTTTGATTATCTTTTTTCTTTAATCAGTGTATTGATCCAAAATTTGGTCCAACTTTTCCTTTGGAGTGTAACCAGTAATTCGATCAACAATGTTGCCATCCTTCTTGATAATCAAAGTTGGGATAGCCATAATGCCAAGGTTCTTGGCAGTATCTTGGTTTTGATCAACATCCATCTTGTAGAAGTTAACGTCTTGACGTTCTTCTGACAATTGTTCAATTACTGGTGATTGCATCTTACATGGACCACACCAAGTTGCCCAAAAGTCAACTAAAGCAACACCATTACTAGTTTCTTCATCGAAGTTTTGATCATTAATTGCATCAACCATAATATTTACCTCACTAAATAAATTTCTAAAGTTTATATTATTAGTATATTCATCTTACTTACTTTTCGCAAGTGAATTGCTTACTTCAATTCAACAATCGTTGCTCCGTTACCGCCTTCGTTAGCTGGCGCATAGTTAAAGCTCTTGACGTGTCTGCTGTTACGCAAATATTGCCATACTCCTTTACGGATTGCACCAGTACCAATTCCGTGAATTATCGTTACTGTGCCAAGGCCGGCTAATAAAACAGAATCGATATAACGATCAAGGTTAGTCATTGCTTCGTCATAGCGTTGACCGCGCAGGTCTAATTCACTATGAGCATTGCTTCTTCTAACTGCACTAGTAGCTCTAACTAGATGTTTAGGCTTAGTAGATTCGTTCTTTTCAATTCGCTCAATATCACGATCGCTAGCTTTTACCTTGATAATTCCCATCTGAACCTCATATTCATGTTCGGACAGCTTCTTGGTAATAGTCCCTGTTTGACCGTATGATAGGACTTTTACACGGTCACCTACACTTACATGATGACGACGCTTTTCACGCTGTAAGACCTTGTTATGAGCCAAATTGTTAGCCTGACGTTCCAGATTGTTTAATTCACCCTTAGCTTCAATGATCTTGTTTTCTTTTACGCCAGCATTCTTTTGCTTTTCAAGTTGTTCAATAATTTGATCAGCCTTTTTACGACGCTTGGCAATGATTTCATTCGCTCTTTCTTGAGCAAAATCAAGCTGCTTTTGTACGCGTTGGTTGTACCAATCAAGTGCTTGTTGCAATTTTTGTTCCAACTTTTGGCTACGATCTAAACTAGTCTCCAAACGATTGCGTGCACTAGTGGCCGCCTTAGTTTGCGCATTCAACTTAGAAATCATCTTGTTAATGTCTGAATCTTCGTCTGACATTAAGTTTTGCGCATTTTTAACTACGTCTTCACGCATCCCCAATCGACGAGCAATCGCAAAGGCATTACTGTGACCAGGAATACCAATTTGCAAATGATAAGTTGGTGACAAAGTCTTCAAATCAAATTCCATTGAGGCATTTGTAGTACGAGGACGGTTGTAGCCGTAAAGTTTTAATTCAGGATAGTGCGTTGTAACCATGATCTTGGCATCTTTTTGACGCAAAAAGTCCAAAATACTGATAGCCAAACTGGCACCTTCTTCTGGGTCGGTACCTGCACCAATTTCGTCAATTAAAACCAAGGTTTCCTTGTTCACATTTTTCATAATGGCTACGATGTCATTGATGTGGGATGAGAAAGTACTCAATGATTGCTCAATCGATTGTTCATCACCGATATCAGCGTAGACCTCTTCAAACACGCCAACTTTACTACCTTCTTCGGCTGGAATAAACAAACCAGATTGAGCCATTAATTGCAACAAACCTGCAGTTTTTAATGTGATAGTCTTACCACCGGTGTTTGGACCAGTGATTAACATCGTATCAAAATCATCACCCAAACGAATATCATTTGGTACAACTTTTTCAGGATCAATCAATGGGTGACGCGCGTTGCGTAAATTAATTGAGTGATCCTTAGTTAAAATTGGTTCGCTAGCCTTCATGTTTTTAGCCAATTTAGCTTTAGCTTGCAAGAAGTCTAGTCGTGTTAAAGCAGTCGCAATATTATTCAAACTGTCAATTTCCTCTCTAGCTAAGCCAGACAAGTGCTTTAAAATATTGCGGATCTCTTGTTTTTCTTGAGCAATCAAATTTTGTTGACGGTTGTTCAAGTTTAAAACTGCTTCTGGTTCAATAAACAAAGTTTGACCACTGGCACTTTGATCGTGAACTACCCCACCAAATTTTGCTCTATATTCTTGTTTAACTGGAATAACGTAACGATCATCACGAATAGTTACAATTTGTTCAGATAAGTATTTACTGCTGTTGCCCTTGGTATAAGCATTCATCTTATCCTTGATTTCTTCTTCATTGCTTGCAATATCGTGACGCAAACGAGCTAAAGCACTTGAAGCCGTATCAAGTACTTCACCATCATAATCAAGGGACTTCTTTAATTCTCTAAAAAGAAGATCTGGCACATCTAATTGATCCAAGATTGAATCAATAGCTGATAAATCTATTTTTTCATCATCAAGATCTTCCAAAAAACTATTAATTTCATTAGCCAAGCTTAAGACAAGCAATAAGTTGCCCAGCTCTTTAGCATTCAAATTTGCCTTTACGCCCAAACGTTTAGTACTTGGACGGACATCTTTAAAGTCAGTTAAAGGAAGTTGCCCTTTGATTCTAAGCAAATCTGCTAATGCCAAAGTTTGTTTTAATTCCGTTTGTACTTGGTCAAAATCATCACTTGGTACTAGCCTTTCAGCTTCTTTCTTAGCTGGTTCAGTAATAGCTAGTTCACTTAAGCGTTTGGTAATTTCGACAAATTCTAAAATTTTTAAAATCTTTTTATTCATAGCTATTTATTTTTCTTAAAACTAACAAAAAGGACCAGCCACAGCCAGTCCTTTTTTTATTTACTTACCACTCAAGCGGTCATCGTCTAAGAAAGTATTCAAAACTCCTTGGACCATGTCCCACTCATCATCAGATTCGATTTCGTGCAAATCACTGCTTGTTACATCGCCTGCATCATCTGCATCGTAACTGAAAGCTTGTACTTCGATGTCTTCATCATCGCCAACAGCGGCTGGATAAAGAAGCACGTATGATTTGTCATAATCATCAGAATGAAAAGTAAATAATACTTCATACAATTCTTCATTACCTTGATCGTCAATCAAAGTAATTTGACGATCTTCATCGTCACCATTAACTTGTGCTGCCATGTTAATCCTTTCGGTGTAAATCTAAATAATTTTGCAAGATGAGCACTGCTGCCATCTGATCAATCACTTGTTTACGTTTCTTACGGTCATGAATACCAGCATCTTCTACAAGTACTCGCTGCGACTCAATTGTTGTTAATCTTTCATCAGAATAATACACAGGTAAACCAAACTTTTCTTCAAGTCGTTTGCCATATGCCTTACTTCGTGCAACAGAAGATCCTGAAGTCCCATCCATATTCTTAGGCAAACCCAATACGAATCCTTCTGGATCATATTGTCTTACCAATTTCTTTAAGGGACGCATACCAAAATTATATTTGGTTTCATCAATTTGAATAGTTTCTAACTTTTGTGCGGTAATGCCTAGCTCATCGCTAACAGCAACCCCTACGGTTTTAGAACCTACATCTAGACCTAATAATCGCATTATTTATTCTTACCAAGATAACTCTTAACAAGTTCTTCAATAATCTCGTCACGTTCGTGCTTAAGAATCAAGTTACGGGCATCATTGTGCCGTGGAATATAAGCAGGATCGCCAGAAAGTAAGTAACCTACAATCTGGTTGATAGGATTATAGCCCTTTTCTTCAAGCGCATTGTAAACATCTTGCAGAGTATCATAAACATTTTTCCCCTTATTCTGGTTAAAGTCAAAATGCATAGTCTTATCTAGCGAACTCATATTTATTCCTCCTGTCAACAATTTTACTTGAAAAAAAGCGTAAACACAATTAATTAATGCTTAGTTCTTAGAAATTTCGTCAATAACAGCTTTAATAGCGTCATTCAAACCTTCTGGTTTCTTACCACCGGCTTGAGCCATGTTTGGACGACCACCGCCGCCACCACCAAAGATTGGGGCAGCAATCTTGATCAAGTCGCCGGCTTTAAGACCCTTGTCTAATGCCTTTTGGTCCAAGCTGATGATCATGTTAGCCTTGCCATCGTTATTAGCAGCTAATACCAAAACATCTGACTTGTTGCCACTCTTCCAGTTGTCGGCAAGTTCACGCAAGTCATTCATGTTGTTTACATCTGCAATAGCTGAGATTACAGTCAAATCGCCAGCTTGCTTTACATTGTCAAAGATTTGACCAGCCTTAGCTTGGTTGATCTTCTTAGTCAAAGCTTCAACTTGCTTTTGGCTATCGTGAAGGTCACTTTCAAGTGAGTCAATCTTATCAATAATGTTGTCTGGCTTAGTTGCCTTAACATCTTCTTGAATGTCATCAAGCAAGCTTGAACGTTCTGCTAAGTATTCGTAAGCCTTCTTTGAAGTTACGGCTTCAATTCTACGCATACCTGCACCAACAGCTGATTCGGAAGTGATCTTGAAGATACCGATTTGGTTAGTGTTGTCTACGTGAGTACCACCACAGAATTCAGATGAGAAGTCACCCATTTGTACGACACGAACCTTGTCACCGTACTTACCGTTGAACAATGCTAAGGCACCCATCTTTTCACCTTCTTCAGGTGTAGTGATAGTAGTCTTAACTTGAATAGCTTCCCAAATCTTTTGGTTTACTAATTCTTCAACAGTCTTGATTTCACGTGGAGTCATTGGTTCCAAAGCAGTGAAATCAAATCTCAAGTAATCAGGATCAACTAATGAACCTGCTTGGTGAGTGTGTTCACCCAATACTTGACGAAGGGCTGCGTGAAGAAGGTGGGTTGCTGAGTGAGAGTGACGAAGACCTTCACGACGTTCCTTATCAAGCTTCAATATGTATTCCTTACCCTTTTCTACAGGCAAAATAAGGTCAACGAAGTGTAAGTTTTGGTCGTTAGGAGCGTGTTGAACGTCAATAACCTTAGCAACAAGTTCGCCATCTTGGCTATAAATGTTACCATGATCGGCAACTTGACCACCACGTTCTGCGTAGAATGGAGTCTTATCAAATACTAAAGTTGCGTGTTCTCCATCAGCCTTGTCGACTAACTTATCGTCAACAACGATATCAAGCAACTTAGCATGTGGTTCTTCGTAAGTATCACGTTCAAATACTGACTTGTCCTTAATGTTCATCAAGGTTACATCTTGACGACCCATTGATTGAAGGTCACCACGAGCTTTACGTGCACGTTCCTTTTGAGCTTCCATTTCAGCATCGAAGCCCTTCTTGTCAACCTTAAGGCCAGCATCTTGAGCTGATTCAAAAGTTAATTCGTATGGGAAGCCGTAAGTATCGAACATCTTGAAGGCATCCTTACCTGAAATGGTCTTGTCCTTTGAGTTCTTAGCCTTGTCGATTAAGTCGTCAAGCAAAGTCAAACCAGTATCAAGAGTTGATTGGAATCTTTCTTCTTCGTTTTGAATAACGTTTTCGATGAAGCCACGTTGATCCATTACTTCTGGGTAGTGACTTTCCATGATCTTACCTACAACTGGTACAAGCTTGTAAAGGAAGGCACCCCTAATACCCAAACGTTGACCGTTTAAGTCAGCACGACGGATCAAACGACGTAAAACATAACCACGGCCTGAGTTTGATGGAAGAGCACCATCAGCAATAGCAAAACTTACAGCACGAACGTGGTCGGCAATAATTTTGAATGCAGTAGTGTCTTCTTTGTTTTCACCGTACTTCTTGCCATCAGTCATTTCTTCAGTTGCATGAATAATTGGCAAGAATAAATCAGTTTCAAAGTTAGTTGGTGCATCTTGCAAAATTGAAAGTACACGTTCAAGACCCATACCAGTATCGATGTTCTTATGTGGTTGATCAACGTACTTACCATTTGGCAAGTGGTTGTATTGTGAAAATACGATGTTCCAAATTTCAAGGTAACGAGCATTTTCACCACCAGGGAAGTTTTCTGGATCGTCTTCAGCAACATCGTTGTTTTCTTGACCACGGTCGTAGAAGATTTCAGTATCAGGACCACATGGACCTTCACCAATATCCCAGAAGTTATCTTCAAGTTTTACAATGTGGTCTGCTGGCATACCAGCTTTTACCCAAACCTTGAATGAATCTTCATCTTTTGGATAAACAGTACAGTATAATTTATCCTTTGGTAAACCTAACCACTTAGGACTAGTTAAGAATTCCCATGCCCAAGGAATAGCTTCATCTCTGAAGTAGTCACCTACTGAGAAGTTACCAAGCATTTCAAAGAAAGTTTGGTGACGAGCAGTTTTACCAACGTTTTCAATATCGTTAGTTCTGATAGATTTTTGTGAAGAAGTAATTCTGCGGTTCTTTGGTACAACTGAACCATCGAAGTATTTCTTCATCGTAGCAACACCAGAGTTAATCCACAAAAGAGTTGGGTCATCTTGTGGAATAAGTGATGCACTAGGCATAATCATGTGACCATGTTCTTTGAAGAAGTCTAAGAACATTTGACGAAACTCTGAACTATTTAGTTTCTTCATTAATAATTTCTCCCTAAAACAAATAAAAAACACCATTGCAGTTATTCAAGGACGCTCCGCGCGCGGTACCACCTTGATTGCAACAGTGTTTGTTACCTCTTAATATTCTTAATTATTAAACTTAAAGGAGCATTTCTTGACCATTACTAAGCCTTCCCATCCTTCGGCTCTCTCTATGAAATAATTAATCAAAAAACATATCTTAAGCTGAAAATAATTGTACTACAAAATTAACGTCTGTCAACGCCCTTGCTCTCTACGACGTTTTCTTTGTCGTTTAGCTTTTCTAATTTCATGACGTTGTTCAAGCTTGCGCTTTTGACGATTGTCTTCGGCAATCGCACACTTGATTTTCTTCTTGTAGCCTGGCTTACGCTTTCTCTTTTCTTTCTTAACGTAGCCAACTAACTTGGTATCAAGCTTGCGGTTCTTGCTTTGACGATTTTCACGACTGCGGTAGTGCTTACGTGGTACAAGTTCGCCATTCTTAATTTCGACAAAGTCAAAGTGAACGCCCATCTTTTCAAGTTCTTCAATGCGGTTCATTTCTTCTTCACGAATCAAGGTAATAGCATGACCTGATAGACCATTTCGACCAGTTCTACCAATTCGGTGAATAACGAATTCAATATCACGTGGAATTTCGTAGTTAATGACCAAACTAATCCCATCGATATCTAGGCCACGAGCGGCCAAATCGCTGGCTACAACGTATTGATATTGACCTTGTTCAACCTGACGCAGAGTTCTTTTTCTTTCTCTTTCGGTAACTCCGCCGTGAATCTTGGCTACTTTTAAGCCTTGATCTTGCAAGTACTTGGTCAATTCATCAACGGTTTGTTTAGTATTGGCAAAGACTAAAGCCAAATATGGTTGGCCCATCGTAAGCAACTTGTACAAAACGCTCTTGCGGTTCTTAGAACCAATATCGATTAAGTCATTCTTAATCGTTGGTGCAATTACGCTTGGGTTATCAATGACGATTTGGTCAGGGTGAGCCATGTATTTACGCAAAAAGTTAGACAACTTAACTGGAATTGTAGCTGAGAAGGCTGCAATTTGAACATCCTTAGGCAACTTAGCGGCTACTTGATCGATATCTGCTAAAAAGCCCATGTCTAACGTCATATCAGCTTCATCGATGACAAAGGTCTTCACTTGATCTACTGCAAAAACCTTCTTTTGTACAAAGTCCAAAAGTCGACCAGGTGTCGCAATTACTAACTGTGGCGTATTATTTTGGTACTTTTCAAGTTGACGTTCTCTGTCAGTTCCGCCAGCCAAGTGAGCAATTGAAAAGTTCATCCCTGAAGCTTTTCTAAGTTCACGTGCTACTTGATAAAGTTGATCAGCTAATTCACGACTAGGCAAAGTAATAATTGCTTGCACAGTATGAGCAGCTTCATCAATTTCATTAAAAATTGGCACCAAATATGCATGCGTCTTACCTGATCCTGTAGCAGCTTGAACTACTACGCTTAAATCAGAAAGCATTGCAGGAATAACCTTTTCCTGCACCTTAGTTGGCTTTTCAAAGTGGATCTTCTTTAAACCGGCTTGAACGGCAGGCTTAATTCTGGAATCTTCAAAAATATTATTCATGATCTTCTTTATACTTCTTAGTTACTTCAACGACTTCCGCAAAGATTTGCTTTACTTCGTCCAAATCCTTGGCGTTGGCACCACTTGCAAGAGCATGGCCACCACCATCATGCTTAGCAGCAAGTTCATTAATAACTGGGCCCTTTGAACGGTAGTGTACACGGTAAGTGCCATCTGGCTTTTCTACAAAGACGTTCCAAGCCAAAACATCTTTAATGCGGCCTGGAGTTGATACTGCTACGTTAGATTGATCATCAGTTAACCCTAACTTCTTAAGGTCGTCTTGAGTCAAAATAGTGTAAGCTGCGCCAACTGGATCAATTTCCATCTTGTCCATTGCAAGTGCTTGAAGCTTAGCTTCATCAAAGGTTACATCGGCAATGTTTCTAGCGATTTCAGTAATATCAATCCCAGTTGAAGCAAGTTGAGCAGCTACCTTAAAGGTGTGTTCTGAAGTTTCAGGGTACATAAAGCGGCCAGTGTCACCTACAATACCTGCGTAAAGTGGGTAAGCAATTTCCTTAGTAATCTTGAAATCTTCAGCGTTTAAGAAATCAACAATGATTTGGCAAGCTGCAGGAGCATCTGGATCAACGTAGCTCATGTCTGCGTATGGATCAACATCTGGGTGGTGGTCAATCTTAATCAAGAAATCACCCTTGTTGTAAAGCTTGTTAGAAATTCTTGGTGTATTGGCAGTATCAGTAGTGATTACCAAAGCACCTTCATAATCAGTAGCCTTAACTTGGTCCATGTGGTTGATCCAAGCAAGATCGCCTTCGTCGTTTTCACCAGCACAAAGCACACGCTTGTCTGGGAACTTTTCCATAATTGCACGAGCTAATCCAGCTTGTGAGCCAATTGCATCTGGGTCTGGACTAGTGTGACGGTGCAAGATAATAGTTGGATATTGTAAGATTTTTTCGTAAATGTCATCAAAACTACTCATTGTTTTTCCCTCGTCTTCTAAAAATATCTGTATCTAGTTTAACAGAAAAACGCGTCTGATTAATAATCGAACAAATTAATTGCCTGATAATTTTCTTTTTTAAAGTCCGTCGCTGTTACGCCTAACAAACGAATACCATCTTCTAGAAAGCCATGTGTACTCTCAAATAATTCTCTAGCTACCTCATAAAAATCAAAACGATCGTCAGATGGCTTTACCAATTTTCTCCGTTTCGTAACCGTATCAAAATTATTATTGCGGATTTTCAAAACAATCGTAGAAGCGCGAAAGTTGCGCTTTTTTAATTCTTTTTCTAAATAATCACAATAAACGCGAATTCTGCTGAGAGCTTCATCTTGCGTGAAAATCGCTGGTTCATAGGTACGCTCGATGCCAATTGATTTTCGGTTGACCTCTGAATCGGTCACTACCGGATTTAAATCGATGCCACGCGCATGTTGGGCCAAAATATAACCCATCTTTTTAAACTTATTAAGCAAAACCAGTACATCAACTTGCTGCAAATCGGCACCTGTATAAACACCCAACTTATGCAATTGTTCCTGCGTTTTAGGGCCAACACCCGGAAACTTCTCGATTTTTTGCATCCCTAAAAATTGTTTAGCCTCACTTGGCAAAATCACGGTACGGCCAAACGGCTTGGCATATTCTGAGCCCATCTTGGCTAAAAATTTATTGTAGGAAACGCCAAAAGATGAATTTAACCCTATTTCTTTTCTGATCCTTTTTTGTAAATCAAGCGCTAACTTAACAGCTGATTCCTCACCCAATTTATTATGAGTTACGTCAAGATACGCTTCATCAAGTGCAACTGATTCTACTCTGTCAGTAATATCATGCATAAAAGAATGAATCTGAGCCGAAACGCTACGGTAAGTTTTAAAATCAGGTGCTACAAAAACTAGCTTATCCTGGGGAACCAAACGCACAGCCTGAATACTAGCCATTGCTGAGTGGACCCCATATTTACGCGCAACATAATTACAAGTTGCCACTACGCCGTGCCCATTATTCTCACACGGATCTTGTCCTACAATCAGCGCCTTATCTTTATATTCTGGATGTCTTCTAGTTTCCACTGAAGCGTAAAAAGCATCCATATCCAGATGAATAATCCGGCGATGGATGTCATTTTGCGGTAATAAATTTTCTTTATTCATAAATCCAATGTTCAGTTGGTGATTCAAAGATATTGTCTGCTTCCTTTGGACCCATTCTATATGGCAAGTATTGCGCAATTTCTGGATTGCCTGCTTCGTTTTCTTTTTGCCATGCATCTTCAACAGCATCAATGAATTCCCAGTAACGCTTCAATTCGCTCCAGTGAGTGAAGTTGGTTGAATCGTTAACAAATACATCATGAAGCAAACGTTCATAACCATCTGGCACCTTAGCCATTTCTTCCTTTGAAAAGACGTAGGTTAAATCTTCACGACGAATACCTGGTTCGTCAATCTTCTTACCATTGATAGTGATATAAATCTTACTTTCAGGATCAACTTCAATCGTAATGTTGTTTGAATGAGCTTGACCATATGGATTATTGATATGCTTTAAAACAATATCAATTCTGGTCTTCTTTTCCTTAAATTCCTTACCAGTTCTGAAGTAAATTGGCACGCCAGCAATTGGGCCACTTGTAAACTTAGTCTTACCAGCTACATAAGTTTCAGTAGTTGAATCAGGATCAACATTAGGTTCTTTCTTGTAAGCAAAAGTAGTATCGCTGCCTAAGTATTGGCCTCTTACAAAGTTCTTCTTAACTTCTTCTGGAGTTGGAATAATTAAACTCTTAAGCAATTCTTGCTTAGCTTGGTGAACGCTGTCTGATGACAAGTCCTTAGGTTCTGGCATTGCAAGCAAAGTAATGATTTGGAAGATGTGGTTTTGAACCATATCACGCAAAGCACCTGAAGTATCGTAGTAACCACCACGTGCTTCTACACCTAAACGTTCTGCCAAAGTAATTTGAATATTCTTAATGTATTCGCCTGACCATATATTCTTAATCAATGGGTTGGTAAAGCGCATTGGCATAATATTTTGAATCATTTCCTTGCCTAAGTAGTGGTCGATTCTGAAAATATCATTTTCATCAAATGAGGCAGTAATTTCTTTATTTAATTGTTCAGCTGAAGTTAAATCATGACCAAATGGCTTTTCAACTACGATACGGTTAAAGCCGCTACCGGTTAAGTGTTGATCATTGATGTGAGTGGCAATTGTACCAAAGAATCTTGGTGCCATAGCCATGTAAAATAGACGGTTACCTTGAGCTGAGTAGCGATCATCAAGTTCTTGAGCCAATTTCTTCAAAGTTACATAGTGTTCAACATTAGTAACATCGTGAGATTGGTAATAGAAGTGACTAGCAAATGCCTTTACTTCGTTTTCATCTACTTGATCATGAGTTTCGTGAATAGCATCTGAAACTTGTTCACGTAAATACTCATGTGACCATGGACGACGTGCAGTACCAATGACTGCAAAGTTGTCATGGATCAAACCTTGTTCATATAAATTAAACAAGGATGGGTAAAGCTTACGGTGAGCTAAGTCACCACTACCACCAAAAATAATCATTATAACTGGGATATTTTTCATAACTAAGTCCCTTTCTTTAATTCGTTATTTCATTCATATTCTATTTTACAACAACCAATTTTTAGGCAAAATAAAAAGCGCATTATTTTGCGCTTTTTGTTGGTCAATTATTTATCTTCTTTTTTAGCTTCATCTGAAGAAGCAGGCTTAGCTGGTTCTGCTGGTTTAGCAGCTTCGGCTGGAGCTGCTGGCTTAGCAGCAGCTGGCAATACACGACGAATAGCCATTCTTTCGAAAGTTAAGTAAATGCCGTCTGCATCAACAACAACAGTCTTATCACTGTTGATCTTGTCAATCTTTGCGTGCAAACCGTCTACTAAAATAACTTCGTCGCCCTTCTTCAACTTATCCATCATTTGCAATCTTTGTTGTTGTTGCTTCTTTTGTGGACGGATCATACCAAAGTAAGTAAAACCAATCAAAATAATGAATAAGATGATCATCATCCAGTTGTTGCCGGCAGCACCGCCAGCGTTTGCTAAAAATACAGTATTCAAATTTTTCACCTCATAAAATTATTAAATTTTTCAATATAATATATCCATTATACAGAAAATTTTGCTATTTATCACCCGGAATAGGCAAACCTAACTGTAAATATGCCTTATCGGTCACCATTCTGCCGCGGGGCGTTAATAAAATAAAACCATGTTGAAGCAAATATGGTTCATAGAGTGACTCAATCGTCTCCATATCCTCACCAATATTTGCGGCCAAAGTTCTAATACCAACAGGGCCACCATTATAGCCCTCAATCATGGTTCTTAACAATTTACGGTCAGTTTGATCTAGCCCTTCATCGTCAACCTGCAGCTGCTTTAATGCATTTTCGGTAGTGGCAAGCGAGATCGTCTTTTCGCCTTTTACTTCCGCAAAATCACGTACACGCTTTAACAAGCGATTAGCTACACGGGGCGTTCCGCGTGAACGACGAGCTAGTTCATGCGCAGCCTCTGGCGCAATTGAAGTATGGAAAACATCGCTTGAACGTTGCACAATCTTTTCCAATTCGTCAACAGTGTAATACTGCATGTGCTCCACGATTCCAAAACGGTCACGCAAAGGAGCAGATAACTGTCCAGCAAGTGTCGTTGCCCCAATTAAAGTAAATGGTGGAAGCGGCACGTGAACTGCGTGCGTAGTTTGCCCTTCACCAATTACGATATCAATGTAGTAGTCCTCCATTGCGGAATAAAGGACTTCCTCAACCGGTTTAGCAAGACGATGAATTTCATCGATAAATAAGACATCGCCTGGATCAAGATCAGATAGCAATGCTACCAAATCGCCGGCTTTTTCAATTGCCGGGCCACTAGTACTCTTTAAGTGAACGCCCAATTCATTGGCAATTACAAAAGCTAATGTCGTCTTACCTAAACCCGGTGGTCCATATAACAAAACGTGATCTAATGCCTCATCACGTTGTTTTGCGGCTTTAATATAAATGGACATTTCTTTTTTAACACGCTCTTGACCCAAATACTGGTCCAAAGTTTGCGGTCTCAAAGATAATTCCATTGCTTCTTCTTCAGAGCCTTCAACTTGTCCTGAAGTTACTGCATCATCGTTTTCTGCCACCAGTTTCACTTCCTTATTAAAAATCCATTGCTTGTACTATTATAACAAGAACTACTTCTTAAGCAGCAATGCTAAACCTTTTTTAATATATTGATCTGCTGTATCGGCATCGACCTCGATTAACTTAGGCGTAATGCGGTCAACTTCTTTTTGGGTATAGCCCAAAGCAATTAATGCTAATAATGCATCATTTAATGCTGGAGAAATTTCTTCATCGTTATCCTTACGATCAAGACGAGCAACGTAGTCGCCTAACTTCCCCTTTAGATCAAGCACAATCTGTGAGGCGGTCTTTTTGCCCACACCAGGGAAGCGAGTTAAGTATTTAACTTCACCTTGTTCAATTGCTTCAGCTAAGGAATTGCTGTCTTCGGCTGCCATAATTGCCATGGCACTCTTAGGACCAATGCCGCTTACACTAAGCAACTTAAGGAAAAGTCCTTTGTCATCTTGACTCTGGAAACCATATAAAGTAATGCCGGTATCACGCACAACTTGTTCGATATAAACCTTGGCCTTTTGTCCTTGAGTATAAGCAAATGGCGTTGGACTATACACCTTATAGCCCACTCCGTTAACATCTACTACGATATAGCTTGGCGTAATGACGGAAATTATTCCTTCAAAATATTCATACATTATTAATCATCCCTTTTGAACATCTTTTTTAATTCATTTTGGCTCATGCGGACCAAAACTAGACGCCCTGAGGCATCATGATATGGATCAGCCGTTTTGCGCAAATCACTAATAATTTGTTTTGCTTCTGCGGCAGACAAATCGATTTTCCCCGTTACTGCATGTTTGGCTTCCATCTCAGCTACACGTTTAAACAGCTTCTCAGATTGACCCTTATCCAAATTCAGATAACTATCTAAGATTTGGCGAATCGTTTCTTCGATATTTTCATGAATCCAAGTTGGATATGAACGCACAATAAAACTATTTTGACCAAATTCTTCTAAGTAAATGCCAATCTGTTTAATCTGCTCCAGCTTATCTTTAATTTGGATAAAATCTAGATTGCCGAGTTCTAAGACAATTGGCGTAAGCAGACCCTGCTGCACAATTTTTTTAGAAGCTAGTATCTGATATGTTTTTTCAAATTGCAGTCTTCTTCTAGCTGCAACCTGATCGATCAAGAACAGATCCCCTTCATTCTCTGCAATGATGTAGGTATCGGTCTGACCAACATAGGCTAGACGTGGCAAATTATTGGCTAAAACTTCATCCCCGCTGGAAATCACCTCTTGATTAGCAGGAGAGGCACCAAAAGGCGTAAGTTTTTGCTGCTCTTCTACATTTTGATCCCAGGTTTTGGTGATAATGTATTTGTCATTTTCACGCGGAATGTTTAGATCAACGTATTTGCCAGTTTCCTTAGCAGCCTTAAATTTTGGTTTTTCTACCTGATCATGAATTTCTGGTACTTCTTTACGTTCTGTATTTACCACATCTTGATTCAAGTTGAATTGCAATTGGTCTACTAATGTTTCACGCTTATTTTCTAGATTGGCAAATGCACTAGTTTGCTCAACTTTTTCCACAAGTGCATTACTGATTGCAGTTGTAATCAATCGACTAAGTTCTTTTTCCTTAGATAAACGTACCTCTTGCTTAGTGGGATGCACATTTACGTCGACTAACAAAGGATCGACCTTAATAGACACAACAGCAATTGGATAATGCCGCACCTCAAGTTTGGAGCCATAACCATCCATAATTGCTGTATTCAGTTGGAAGTTTCGAATATAACGTCCATTAAGCAGAATTGAAATAAAGTTGCGGGTTGAACGAGTCAATTCTGGTTTAGAAATTAAGCCCGTAACTTTAAAATCAGTATCTTCTGCCTCGATGTCTTCCATTTTTTCCGCAATATGGCGCCCATAAACATTGGCAACAGTTTGTTTTAAATTACCATTGCCAGTTGTTCTGAGTAAAATTTTACCCGTATTCGACAAGGTAAAAGATACTTGTGGATAACCTAATGCTAAGCGATTAATAATATCCACAATCTTCATGATTTCGGTTCGCGGACTGCGCAGATACTTCAATCTCGCTGGCGTGTTGAAAAACAGGTCTTGCACCGTAATCTTGGTCCCTTTTTGCGATGCCGCATCTTCTTGACCTTTTTTATTGCCGCCACTAAAAGTAGCTCTTGTACCAATTGCTCCGTCTGTTGCCGTTAAAATTTCTACGTGACTTACCGCGGAAATTGAAGCCAGAGCTTCACCTCTAAAGCCTAAAGTCGAAACTTTAAACAGATCATGCTCGTTGCTAATTTTACTAGTCGCATGACGCGTAAAAGCCAGGTCAACTTGATCACGTTCAATTCCTGTACCGTTGTCCTGTACTACAATTTGCTTTAATCCTGCATCCACAAAATCTACTCTGATTCGGGTGGCTCCAGCATCAAGGGAGTTTTCCACCAATTCTTTAACTACGCTGGCAGGACGTTCAATAACTTCACCTGCCGCAATTTGATTGGTTAAAGTTTCAGATAATTCATGAATTTTAGGCATAATTAGTTATCATCCTTCAAGTCTTTTTGCCAATCCGCTACCATTTGCATAATTTGAAGTGGTGTCTTATCGGCCAAATAAAGATTAGAAATATCGTCAAGCACATCTTGTTCCGCATCGGTCATAGCTGGCTTGTCATTTTGTATTTGCTCTTCCTCATCTGAACTATCCACAGGCTCTGCGAATAAGTCTAATTGCTGACTAACTGGAGCAAGTTCACTGCCTTGTGCTTCAAGACGTTTTAATAATTTGGTTGCTTCACGCAATACGGCACGTGGTAAACCAGCAAGTTGGGCAACGTGAATACCATAACTTTGGTCGGCTGGTCCTGGTAAAATCTTGTGCAAAAAGATCAGCTTGCCATTTTCTTCAGTCGCACCAACGTGGATGTTCTTTAAATGATCCAGTGTCTCATCAAGTGCAGTTAATTCATGGTAGTGGGTCGCAAATAATGCCTTAGCTCCTACTTTATCATGCAGATACTTAACGATCGCCCCAGCTAAAGCCATACCATCGTAAGTTGCAGTACCACGACCAATTTCGTCAAAGAGAACCAAACTGCGTTTAGTTGCATATTGCAAAGCATCGTTTGCTTCGCTCATTTCAACCATGAAGGTACTTTGACCAGAAATCAGGTCATCGGCAGCACCAATTCGAGTAAAGATTTGATCAAATATTGGCAAATCAGCACTATCAGCTGGGACAAAGGAGCCCACTTGCGCCATGATTGCGATTAAAGCCATTTGTCTCATGTAGGTACTCTTACCAGACATGTTAGGACCAGTAATCAAGAAAATGTTAGTAGCTGAATCCATTTTGACATCGTTAGGGATGTAGGAACCGGCAGTCATAACTTTTTCAACTACTGGGTGGCGGCCATTAACCACATCGATATCCTGATTATCGGTATGGAAGTGAGGTCTGCAGTAATTATTTTGTTCAGCTACGGTCGCAAAGCCGCAGTAAACGTCTAAGGCTGCAAGTTGCCCACCCAATTTTTGCAAGGCAGGAATATACTTCTTAACTTCCTCACGTAATTTAACGAACAAGTCATATTCCAAGTCAGTTGAACGAGTTTGCGCCTCCAAGATTAAGTTTTCGTGTTCCTTCAACTCTGGCGTAATGTAACGTTCAGCGTTGGTCAAAGTCTGTTTACGCGTGTAGCGATCCAGTGGCACCTTGCTCTTATTACCATTAGATACTTGAATGTAATAGCCAAAGACCTTGTTATAGCCAACTTTCAAGTTATCAATACCGGTCTTTTGTCGTTCGTCAGCTTCCATTTGAGCTAACCACTTTTTACCATTATTCATGGCATCCTTGTAGCGGTCCAGTTGCTTATCAACGCCTTCGCGAATTAAGCCACCTTCTGTAGTCAAAATTGGTGGATCCTTAACCAAAGTCGTTGAAATCATTTCTGCTACGCCCTTTAATGGATCAATCTTTTGGGCAAAATCTTCTAGCACTTGACTATCTGATTGGTTCAAAGCATCCAAAATTACAGGCACAGCTTGAAGTGAGCGGGATAATTGCAAAAGTTCACGTGCATTAACATTGCCAAAGGCAATTCGACCAGTTAAACGCTCTAGGTCATAAACGCCCTTCAAAGCATCAATCGCATTTTCACGTGTGAAGTAACCATCAAGCAGAGCTTGCACCATTTCTTCACGGTGGTTGATCTCATCCACATTGAGCAGTGGTCGAGCTAACCATTGCTTAAGCAGACGCCCACCCATTGCCGTATGAGTTTTATCAAGAACCCAGAAAAGCGAGCCCATTTTTTTACCAGTTTTAGCAGATGCAACTAATTCCAAATTATTTTGAACAGTATGCGACATCTGTAAGTATTGGTTTACTTCGTAGCTCTTAGCAATTTGCAAGTGGGCTAAGCTTCTCTTTTGGGTAGATAAAAGATAGCCTACCAGTTGACGCGTAGCTTCTTTTTCTGCCTTATTGGTTAAATTTTGTTCAACATAAGAAATCTCGGCATGTTCGCCTTCAATTGGCGTAGGCGCGGAAACGGTGATATTAGCCTTATGCATAAAGTCCTTATTTTGTTCAGTCAAAGGACCATTGTAAACAACTTCGCGTGTTCTTAATGATAAAAGTTCATTAGAAACAGCTTCGAAGCTCTTCAAATGTGTCGCATAAATTTCACCAGTTGATAAATCACTGTAGGCTAAGCCAAAGCCACTCTTAGTAGTCACTACTGAAGTTAAATAGTTAGAATCCTTAGCATCATTGGGACCTTCATTCATCATGGTACCTGGAGTTACCAATTGAATAATGCCACGCTTTACCATGCCCTTAGCTTTTTTAGGATCTTCGAGCTGTTCGCAAAGTGCAACCTTATATCCCTTTTCAACCAAAGTATTTACATAAGTATCAACGGCCAAATGAGGTACACCAGCCATCGGAATTGGATTCTTAGTTTTATTTGAACGGTGTGTTAAAGTTAATTCAAGAATCTGAGCGCCCTTAACCGCATCGTCTTCGAAAAGTTCGTAGAAATCTCCGACACGATAAAAAAGAAAGGCATCAGGATATTGCTTTTTAATTTCGTAATATTGCTCCATCATTGGAGTCGTACTTGCTTTTGCCATACAATCTCTTTTCTATTCCTATGCTTGATCACTGGTAATTATTATACGCTATAAAGGAAGATAAAAGAAAAACTTCGAAGCTGAACTTTTTTGCTCAACTTCGAAGTCTATTTAAGTATTTATTTGGATTTGAACTAGAGTGAGAGTTTTATTCTTTTATCAGAAATTAGTTTCTAAATTACATACCCATTCCTGGGGCGCCGGCACCTGCACCACCTTGTGGAGCAGCTGGCTTTTCTTCAGGAATTTCTGCAACAACAGCTTCAGTAGTAAGGAGTAATGCAGCAATTGAAGCAGCGTTTTGTAAAGCGGTACGAGTTACCTTAGTTGGGTCAATGATACCTGCGTCAACCATGTTTTCCCACTTGTCAGTAGCAGCGTTGTAACCAACTTCGTTTTCTTGGTTTTCAAGCTTGTTCAATACAACGGCACCGTCTTTACCTGCGTTTTCAGCAATTTGACGAACTGGTGCTGAAAGTGCTCTTAAAACAATGTTGATACCAGTTTGTTCATCTGGAGTGTCACCCTTAAGGTCCTTGATAGCCTTTTCTACGTCTACCAAAGCAGTACCACCACCAGCAACATAACCTTCGTCAACAGCAGCACGGGTTGAGTTCAAGGCATCTTCGATTCTGTAACGACGTTCCTTAAGCTCAGTTTCAGTAGCAGCACCAACGTGGATAACAGCTACACCACCAGTAAGTTTTGCAAGACGTTCTTGCAACTTCTTCTTGTCAAAGTCTGAAGTTGATTCTTCAATTTGCTTTCTGATTGAATCTTCACGTTCTTGGATAGCGTCCTTTGAACCAGCACCGTCAACAATAGTAGTTGAGTCCTTGGTTACAGTTACACGACGAGCTTGACCTAATTGATCAATCTTAGCATCCTTCAATTCAAGACCTAAGTCATCAGTAATTACTGTACCACCAGTCAAAGCAGCGATATCTTGTAATTGAGCCTTACGACGGTCACCAAAGCCAGGAGCCTTAACAGCAACAACGTTGAAAGTACCACGGATCTTGTTCAATACAAGAGTTGGAAGAGCTTCACCAGAAACATCGTCAGCAATGATTAACAAAGCCTTACCTTGTTGAACGATTTCTTGAAGAAGTGGCAAAATGTCTTGGATGTTAGAAATCTTCTTGTCAGTGATCAAGATGTATGGGTTGTCAAGATCTGCTTCCATCTTGTCGTTGTCAGTTACCATGTATTGTGATAAGTAACCACGATCGAATTGCATACCTTCAACTACTGAAAGTTCAGTGTTGATACCACGTGAATCTTCAATAGTGATAACACCATCGTGACCAACCTTTTCCATAGCGTCAGCGATTAAGTCACCAACTTCTTTAGATGCTGATGAAACAGCAGCTACGTTAGCGATTTGGTCCTTTGATTCAACCTTGTGGCTGATCTTGTGTAATTCATCAACGGCAGCTTGAGTAGCCTTTTCAATACCGCGACGAATACCTACAGGGTTAGCACCAGCAGTAACGTTCTTCATACCTTCACGGGCAATTGCTTGAGTTAAAACAGTTGCAGTAGTAGTACCGTCACCGGCAATGTCGTTAGTCTTTTGTGCAGCTTCAGCAACAAGCTTAGCACCCATGTTTTCGTAGTGGTCTTTTAATTCAATTGACTTAGCAATAGTAACACCATCGTTAGTAATATCTGGGTTGCCGTAGCTTTGTTCCAAAACAACGTTTCTACCCTTAGGACCAATAGTGGTCTTAACAGTATCAGCTAACTTGTCAACACCCCTTAAAAGGGAACGTCTTGCATTTTCTGAGAATTTAATATCTTTTGCCATATTCTATATCCGCTCCTTTAATTACTTTTCAATTGCTAAAATGTCTTTTTCGTGAAGAACTAAATACTTTTCGCCTTCGTATTCAACGTTAGTGCCTGAATATCTGTCGTAGATAACTACGTCGCCCTTCTTAACGACCATAGGAATCTTTTCGCCGTTTGATGCGTAAGCACCTTCACCGACAGCTACAACTTCGCCTTCAATTGGCTTCTTCTTAGCATTTGATGCTAAAACGATGCCGCCAACTGTCTTTTCTTCTTCTTCTTTAACTTTAACGATTACACGATCACCGATTGGTTGTAACACGTTTAGTCCCCCTTATAACTTATTTTCTTCTTTTTAAAAGTTTAAAATCATTATTAACTGATTAGCACTCTTATTTATCAAGTGCTAACTTACAAATATGATAATAACCCGTTTACCAAAAAAAAGCAAGAAAAAATTAGCACTTTTTTATAATGAGTGCTAATTTTGAATTTTCTTAATCTTTTACATGTTTAACAGTTAAATCTCCCATGGTATTTCTACCCTGTAAGATCAACTTTGTGCCAGTTCCTTTGCTGTGATCAATATCGACATCGCTCAAACTATTTTGCATATTATTTTCAACTTGCCAATCACTTGGAATATAAACATCAACATCACACATCGAAGTATTAATATTCATGATTACTTCATCCCCTGCAGCTTTGGCATCATCTAAATAAACACTAACGTCTCCCATTGAAGAATCAATAGTAACTGTTTTCAAATTTTGCGAATGAATGTAACGTGAAGCTTCAGTCATCTTGCCACTAATTACAACATTATCGCTATCAACGCCAAAACTATTATCAGTGATGACATTATCTGCTTTAAAATTCTTATTTATCAAGTCCGACCAATTTGCATTAACCTTTTTCCCATTAATGATGATCGTGGGCTTAAAACTATTTCTAAAAATCAAACTAATTCCGGCAGAAACCAGAATTGCCACAAGCAAAATGGTCCAAGGAGATAGTGCTGAAATATGAAGTGGCTTAGCGTAGACAATTACCAAAAAGGCAATTGAGAAAATAGCTCCGTATAAATTCTTATTGATTACCGAAGTAATTAAACTAGCTACAAAAACTACTGTCCAAAAGATCGCCCAGAAACCTATCGTAAATGGTAATAAATGTAACTGGTCAATTACTAAGAACACGGCAGCTGCAATTAACCCAACGCCCCAGAAAATTCGACTCCACTTAGCTTTCATTAGTAAGTCCTTCTTTCGTTTAATTTATCTTTTAATTCGCGGTAGTAACGTCTAGAAACATAAACAGTTTTGTAAGAATGATGAAATTGAATCTGGCAATTAGAAATTGATTTAGTCAAAGCATAAATCTGATCTAAGTTAAGAATTGTTGATTTAGATACTCGCATAAATTGTCCGCCAAGCAAATTTTCTAATTCATACAACTTATATTTCACAGCATAGCTATGATTTATAGTATGTGCCATTACTTGTTTATCAGCAGTTTCAAAGAATAGAATCTGATTTATATCGAGATAATATGCTTTGTCATCCTTTACTCCAGTAATTTGATCAGGATGAGATGATTCATCTTGCAATTTACGATAAATTCGCTCTAGTTCTGGAGTAATTTTATTAGCTTTGATAATTACTTCCGATTCCTGGTTATCAGGATCAATTTCTAATTTAACCTTCAATTTTTTCATCCCCTTCATTTCTATAGTTTTATTACAACGCGTTTTATTAAGAAAAACTAGCTAATTCAACTAAGTGGTCACAAAATTGAAGTAAGCGGTCATTTTTTAAAACCAATCAAAAATTGAAGAAAATAATGCATCCCATAGTCCTTCGACCAAGGTATAAGATAATTGCTTTTTATAAGCCTTACCAAAGCTGGTATATTCATATGTTTTATTTGCTTCTTCATCGGTAAAGTAATATTTGCCATTTTTCCGACTGCACAAAGTTCTAATCAAGGCAACAAGCATCCCCAAAAGCATGAAAAAGATGACTAGAATAATTATGAAGACGATTCCTGCCCAACTTTGTAGGTAGTAGTTAAAGCCTAGCGAAACCATCCAAAGCAAATAGAAAATAAAAGTTAAACCACTAGTAAAAATGCGTGGCAGTTTTATTTTGGCCGTTAATAGAATTGCCGGAATAATGGGCAAAATTGAAAAGATGAGCAAAACTATGCCATAACTTTTAGTAACATTCTTCACTCCACTAAAAAAGATAAAAACTATGCTCAAAATGATGCAAGCAATGAACAATAACCAAGTTCGATTTCTTTTTACATTCATGATTATCCACCTTCTTTTTTGGGTTCTATGATAAATCCTGTTGATAGATTTCTATGATATTCTATCAATAGGATTTTTTGCATTAAAAAAGAGGCACAAGCCTCACTGCATAATGTCCTT
>NZ_LARO01000107.1:0-1323 GCF_000980505.1 Lactobacillus sp. N54.MGS-719 | reverse complement strand
TATCTAATAAATTTAATTAAAATTCATGGCTTATCAGTACTTGATAAATCTTATACGCATTACTCAAAAGAGTATAAAGAACATGCCATAAAAAGAGTGCTTTTAGGAAATGAATCGATTAATGCAGTAGCACTTGATCTAGGTTTGCCTGGTAATGGTATGTTAAGCAATTGGATTCGCTCTTACAAAGAAAATGGATATAATGTCGTTATCAAGAAGAAAGGACGACGAATCCATGAGCAAGAAAGAGTTAAACGAATTAGAACGGCTCAAGCAAGAAAACGCCAAGTTGCGTCGCCAGAATTTAAAGCTTACTGTCGAAAACGCATATATAAAAAAATTGGATGCCTTGGTTCAAAAAAGAAAGAGCCAACCAAAACAGAAATAGCACAAGCTGTTACCGAATTGAGGCATGAACTGGGGCTCGCAGTAAAGAAGATCATTGAAATTATTAACGCTAATGAAGATCTGCCGCACATCTCACGCAGTAACTACTATGACGTTTATACTCGTGAGGATAAGGATCAAGTTCATCATAGTGATGTGATGATGCGCATTCGGGAGATCTATGATGAGATTAAGAATCGTTATGTTGCCCCAGGTTATCGTCGTATTACACATATTTTGCATCGTGAAGGCTATCAGATTAATCGTAAAACTGTTAATCGTTTAATGCGCAAAATGGATTTGTACGGTTATGTGATGAAGCGTAGACATCCATATAGCAGCTATCAAGGAGATATTAAAGGCAGAATCAAACCAGACTTAATTAAACGCAAATTCTTTGCTTTAAGACCGAATATGAAATGGTATACCGATATTACCGAATTCAATCTAAGGGGTAAGAAACTCTATTTATCACCTATTATTGATGGCTGCGGACGTGATATCGTTGCTTATAATATTTCTCGTCATCCTAATCTGAAACAAGTGATGTCAATGTTGGATGATGCTTTTAAAACTAATCAGGCACTAAATGGTTTAATCTTTCATACAGATCGAGGCTGGCAATACCAACACAAGGCTTATCAACATGAACTAGCTATTCGCGGTATTGAACAAAGCATGTCTAGAAAAGGCTGTTCTCCAGATGATGGCTTAATGGAGGGCTTCTTTGGCATTCTCAAACGTGAAATGTTCTATGGTCAGGAGAAGAAATATGCTTCACTTGACGAATTAGAGCAAGCTATCAGAAAATATATAGACTATTACAATACGGAAAGAACTAAGGATAAACTAAAAGAACTTACTCCGATAGAATATCGGAATAAGTCCTTAGTCGCATAATATCAATAAAGTGTCCGAAAAATGCGGGTCACTACA
>NZ_LARO01000106.1:0-1324 GCF_000980505.1 Lactobacillus sp. N54.MGS-719 | reverse complement strand
TGAAGAATTAACAGTTCCAACTCAAGAAGATATTAATAATTTGAATGATACATTTGGTAAGACTGTTGAAGCTTTTAGCGATATCACTGATGCTTATGGTGATGTTAACAACTTTGCTGATAACTTTGCCGGTTCAACCAAAGACTTTGCAGAAAAATTAATTACAGAAATGGTTGATTTTAATAATGGTATTGCAGATATCGGTGATACTGAAGGTGGCCTTGAAAACTACGATAACGATAAGCTTAACGATTGGGTTAACCAATTAATGGGTGATATCGTAGAAACTAACGATTCATTCAACGCTTTAGTTAATGAGTAGCTCTAATGGAAAGAGAGAGTATGGATTTCTCTCTTTCTTTTTTATCGGTAAATAAAATGAAAAGAATTATGGTTATAGGCTCACCAGGAGCAGGAAAAAGTACATTCACACGTAAGCTGCAACAAAAGATAAACTTACCTATTGTCTATCTAGATAGATTGTTTTGGAAGGCAGATAAGACTACCGTTTCACCAGAAGAGTTTACTCAAAAGATAGAAAAGGCATTATCAAAGCCAAAATGGATTATGGATGGTAATTATAGTAATTACTTATTTGATAAACGACTTAATCGTTGCGATACAGTTTTCTTTTTAGATTATGATGTGCAGACATGCTTAGATGGTGTAAGAAGTCGTCGAGGGATGCAAAGACCAGATATGCCGTGGATAGAAGAAAAAGAAGATCCTGAATTCATGGATTACATCCGTGCTTTTCCTGTCAAGCAAAAGCCTAAGATTATAATGGCTTTATCGCAGCATCCCCATATTAAACTTTATCGTTTTAAAGAACGACATGAGGCTAATCAATTTCTAGAAAGCATATAAATGAAAAACCATGTAATGTATTTAGCATTACATGGTTTTTATATTTTTAATTATGTAAAGTTTTTACTTCTTAAGGCTTGAAACAGGGTAAACAGTATAGTCTGCACGATAGACAAATAAACGGTGGCCATCAATTACGAATTGAGTTGACTTTTTCATATCACTCTTATGAATTGATACATTTTTCCCAGCAAAGACTGCTACAGGCATCCCTAATTGGCTTCTAATCATGACAACCTTAGAATCGCCAGACCAGTCATTCTTAAAGTTTTGATACATTGTATTTAAAATTGGCACAGCATGATTTTGATCATTGATATTAGTATGCTTGCTAAAGACGTCCTGATAGTTTTTAAGACCTTCATATGCGATTAAAGTAGAACCTACATGAATCATTCTATTATGTCCGTAATCAACGTCAATCACGCTAGAGCCCTCATTACCTTTATCGTCTTTC
>NZ_LARO01000105.1:0-1359 GCF_000980505.1 Lactobacillus sp. N54.MGS-719 | reverse complement strand
TTACGTTGATACTGATGACGACATTCGTTTTATCCGTCGTCTTGAACGTGACATGAAGGAACGTGGTCGTTCACTTGATTCAGTTATCAACCAATACTTAGGCACAGTTAAGCCAATGTACAACCAATTTATCGAACCAACTAAGCGTTACGCCGACATCATCGTTCCTGAAGGCGGAGAAAACGACGTAGCTATCGATATGTTAACTACAAAGATTCAATCAGTTTTGAATCAATAGAAAATAAAAAAATAGCATGGGAAAATTGCCCATGCTATTTTTGCACTTTCAATTATTTATTTTCATCATCCAAAATTCTGTTGTACTTCTTGGCAAAGAAGACCAGAAGCAAGACACTGGCAATGACATAAATGACAGCTGCAATGTAGTAAGCATTAGCATAGCCATTTGGTGTATTGAACAAGTAGAATTCAGTGAACAAACCATCGATGACACCCACAATGGCATAGGCGATCATGATAATAAACTGATTGGTCGTTACACAGGTTAAAGCCATAAAGATCGCGGTCATTGGCGGCAAAATAAACAAGATCTTACGATAACCCCACTTGTGCACCGTTGCGATCATAATGGACATCAAAATCGCAGTTGCTGCATTAAAAATGTTTAACCCGGAAATCAGGTGCGGCGCAACGATTTTATAATATGACAAAGCTGCATCGTTGGTAATCCCAGTAACCGCACCTAAAATGCCATAAATCCACAATAAATAATGACATTATGCTTATAACGCGGATTCCAGTTCCTTATGGCTTCCGCCTCAGCTTCTTTTTCTTCATTAGATCGTTTCATATTATCCCCTTCTTTATGAAAGCACATACATCTTTCAACTTCATTCTAGCATAGTTATATGTATACGTTAAAAAGGGATTGGTTATAGTTACTTTGTCTTAGGCTTAAGTGCTTTATCAAATAAATTAGTGATTAATTTGACCAAAACACCATCAAACAATAATGAAGAAATCATACTGGTGATAAACATCAAGATTTGCAAACTTGGACGATAGTGACTCCAGCCAAAGATGAAATATGATGGGATAAAACCACCAAGGTTGGCAAAGAAAGCACCGGTTAAAACGCTACCCCAAGAAAATCTTTCATAGCGGGACTTTTTAGGGAAAAAGCCGATTTCATTAGTAGCACCTTGAATTAAACCTTCCAAGATGGTAAGTGTGCCCCATTGGCCACCGATCGCCATTTCTACTGTCGCAGCAATTAATTCGCCAATCGTACCGGAACCCACTGTGGGCACAAAGTACATTGCAAGCGGTGCTGCCATGTACCAAAGACCCGTGAAGATATTATCCACAACTGGTGCATAACCCGTTGGCAAAAAACTC
>NZ_LARO01000108.1:0-1368 GCF_000980505.1 Lactobacillus sp. N54.MGS-719 | reverse complement strand
CCTGAATTATTGAATAACACTTTTAGCAGCTCACCGAACTAACAATTCTTATAGTAGGTTGAGACGTCTCCGGTACGTTACCACGCCGGTAAAGCATGATTGTGCTTTATGAGGAGGTCTATTTTGATAGACAATTTGGGTGGTACCGCGGAAAGCTTTCGTCCCTATTGCAGGGAATGAGGGCTTTTTTTATACTCAAAAGAGCCATAGTCATTTCTTGGAACAAATTCGTAAAAAGCTAAATTGAGATTGCTTTCACTTGACAAATAGAAAGAAATATTGCCTAAAAGCGAATAAAAAAGCAGATTTTACCGTAAATGTATCATTTTAGCTTGAATATAGGTTTAGTTTTGCCTTAAAAAAAGGTAGAATAAGATTATTACAAAAAATGGAGGAAAGATAGAAACCATGACAGCAATTATTGAATTTAAGCATGTTGAAAAATACTACGGAAAACTTCATGCATTGAAAGATATTAACTTGAAAATTGATGAAGGCCAAGTGGTTTCAATTATTGGTCCATCAGGCTCTGGTAAGAGTACTTTAATTAGAACAATGAACGGCTTAGAACCAATCAACAGTGGGCAACTTATTGTGACTGGTCATGACTTAGCCGATAAAAAGACAGACATTAACAAGATTCGTAAGAATGTCGGCATGGTGTTCCAACACTTCAATCTTTACAACAACCACACTGTACTTGAAAATGTTATGCTCGCTCCTAAGATCGTTTTGAAGCGTCCTGACGACGAAAACCGTAAGATCGCCATGCAATACCTTGAAAGAGTTGGTATGGCTGACAAGATCAATTCTTACCCACGTCAATTGTCAGGTGGTCAACAACAACGTGTTGCCATCGCTAGATCACTTGCCATGGACCCAAAGGTTATTTTGTTCGACGAACCAACTAGTGCCTTGGACCCAGAAATGATCGAAGATGTTCTTGAAGTTATGCGCTATGTTGCTGAACAAGGTATCACTATGGTTGTGGTTACTCACGAAATGGGCTTTGCTAGAAAAGTAAGTAATCGTTTGATCTTCTTTGATCAAGGTCACATTTTGGAAGACCGTGATCCAGGTGAATTCTTCGATCATCCAAATACTGAACGTGCACGTCAATTCTTAAGTAAAATTATTTCTAAAGACTAAGGTGGCGCGCCATGAAAAAATTAAGAAAATATCTTTTCTTACCTTTACTAGTGCTGCTGGCTTTCACTTTATCAGCCTGTGGCCATAAGGATCAGAATGTTTACCAAAAGGTAGAAGCAAATAAGCATATTGTTTGGGGCGTTAGAGCAGATACCAGATTGTTTGGTTTGACCAACGTTAAGACCGGTAAGATTGAAGGTTTTGAAATGGACCTGGCTA
>NZ_LARO01000023.1:0-23433 GCF_000980505.1 Lactobacillus sp. N54.MGS-719 | reverse complement strand
GTCACGGCATTGGCTTCATCTCCACTTTACATAGTAAAAGAAAAAGTGTTGAACGACTACTCCGTCGAGTAATCATCCAACACTAGATTAGTATGTTTTGTATTATAATGATGTCATTGTGTGAGGTGAAAATTATGATTAAAGGTGTAGGAATCGACTCAGTTGAAGTTGAACGAGTAAAGAAAATTGTAGACAAAGGTGATGCCTTTGCTAAAAAAGTATTGACTCCAAACGAATTTGCTCAATATCAAAAGATGAAGGGCAAAAGAAAAGTTGAATATCTTGGTGGTCGTTTTTCACTAAAAGAATCTTTTTCTAAAGCAATGGGGACAGGTCTTGGCAAGTACGTCGGTTTTCAAGACGTTGAAACCCTATGGGATGATTTGGGTCATCCTGTAATGACCTCAACCAAGTTTGATGGGAAGATTTTCCCAAGTATCACACATGATAATCATGAAATTATTACATTTGTAGTTTTGGAGGAAAATTAATAATGGTTCCAGGCTATCATCGTCCTGCAGTAGTAAAAGTTAATTTGGGTGCGATTAGAAGAAATCTTGAAAATGAAATGAAGCATCTTGAACCAGGTCAAAAGATGCTGGCAGTTGTTAAGGCCAACGCTTATGGTCACGGTGCAGTTGAAGTTGCTAAAGTAGCTGATGAAGTCGGTGCAGCTGGTTTTTGTGTTGCTATTTTGGATGAAGCTTTGCAATTGCGTCACAACGACATTGTTAAGCCAATTTTGGTTTTAGGTGTTGTATCACCTGAATATGCACCAATTGCCGCTGTCAATGGCGTTTCATTGACTGTACCAAACTTAGAATGGCTTAAAGAAGCTGAAAAGTACCTAGAAAAAGACAACTTACAATTGAAGATTCATTTAGGTATTGATTCAGGTATGGGCAGAATCGGCTTTAACGAAGATGAGGACTTTATTGCTGCCAACAAGTTCTTGGAAAACAATGACAACTTCTTTGTAGAGGGCATGTTTGCTCACTTTGCTTCTGCAGACAGTAGCGATGAATCTTACTTTGAACGTCAAATTAAGAAGTTCAGACATATGGAAAGCTTGTTAACAGTTAAGCCAAAGTGGATCCACATTGACAACACTGCCGCAAGTATTTTCCACAGTGGCATCAAGAGTGATTTAGTTCGTTTTGGTATCGGAATTTATGGTTTAAACCCATCTTCAACTCCTGATACCCCTGATTTAAAGCCTGTATTTAAGCTTGAACCAGCCTTGTCATTTGAAAGTGAATTGACTCATGTTAAGACAATTCATAAGGGTGACGGTGTAAGTTACGGTTCAACTTTTGTGGCTGATGAAGATACGATTATCGGTACTGTACCTGTTGGTTATGCCGACGGCTGGATCAGAAAGTTCCAAGGCTTCAAGGTTAAGGTAGGAGACAAGTATTGCACAATTGTTGGTCGTATTTGTATGGATCAATTTATGGTAAAAATGCCAGAAAAGATGCCAGTAGGTACTAAGGTAGAAATCATCTCAGCTGATCCTACTGCTCCTAACAACATTAAGGCTGCAGCTGACTACGTTGATACTATTCACTACGAAGTAGCTTGCTTATTAAATGATCGTTTGCCACGTGTTTACTACGAAAAGTAATATTTAAATATATTAGGCAGACAAAAAAGCTTCTAGAATTTGAAGTGCCTCATAATTGTTAGACATAAAATCTAATAATTATGAGGTATTTTTTTATGACCAAATATTCGACTGAATTAAAAATTGAAATTGTTTCCAAATATTTAAATCATGAAGATTCAATAAAAGGTTTAGCTAAACAATATAATATTCATTGGACTCTTATTCGTAGATGGATTGATAAGGCTAAGTGTCAAGGTTTAGCTGCCTTATCTGTTAAACATACTAAAACTACTTATTCTTCTGACTTTAGGCTAAATGTGGTACGCTACTATTTAACACATTCTATTGGAGTTTCAAAGGTAGCGGCTAAGTTTAATATTAGTGATTCTCAAGTATACAATTGGGCTAAAAAGTTCAATGAAGAAGGATATGCTGGGCTGCTGCCTAAACAGAAAGGTCGGCCTAGGAAAGTGCCTAAAAAGAGTAAGAAGACAACTAAAAAGTTAGAACTTAGTGAAAAGCAAAAGTATGAAGAAAAAATTCTTAAGCAGGAAGCTGAATTAGAAAGACTTAGAGTGGAAAATCTTGTCTTAAAAAAAGTGGCTGCCCGATATCCACGTTATCCAACAAACAAAAAACACAATTAATACAGGATATTCGGGCAAAACACCATCAAATTAAACTTAAGGTCTTATTTAAAGTGCTCAAATTAAATAGAAAGACTTACTATGACAATGTAAAAAATAGAATTAATCAAGCTGATAAGTATGCTTTAGTAAAAGAGAAGATTCAAGAAATCTATTATGGCTATGAAGGACAAGAAACATATGGTTATCGTCCTATGTGGGGAGCGTTAAGAGATGAAGGATTTAAACTTTCTCTAGAAACAGTACGTAAGTTAATGAGAAGTTTAGGAATAAAAACAACAATTTATCATAAAAATACTGGTAAATATAGTTCGTATAAGGGTAATGTAGGAAAGAAAGCACCAAATATCCTAAATCAAACTTTTGATGAAACTATCCCCTATAAAGTTCTTCATACCGATGTAACTGAATATAAACTAACTAGCGGCAAGAAAGTTTATATTTCTCCTGTAGTAGATGAGGTTTCTTTGGAGATTCTAGCTTGTGCAGTAAGTTATTCTCCTGAAATGAAAACTATTTATAATATGCTAGATGAACTAGCAGATAATCTTCCACCAGGAGCTGCTCCTATCCTTCATTCAGATCAAGGCTTTCAATATCAGAATCCAGGCTATCAGGCTCGACTAAAGAAAATGAATATAATCCAAAGCATGTCCCGAAAAGGAAATTGTCATGATAATGCACCAGGAGAAACGATATTTAATTTAATGAAGAGAGAAAAACTGAATCGACTTAAGATTGGAAGTTTAGAAGAGATGAAGGAAATTCTGAAAGATTATATTTATTGGTTTAACAATGTTAGAAGATCAAACAAATTAAAATACACGACTCCTGTAAAATACAGAAATCGTGTATTATCAAATCTTTAAAATTTTATAAATGTCTAACTTTTCTATGGCACTTCAATTTCTAGAAGCTTTTTATTAAGGTCAAATTTTCATTTAGTCTTGTGATGGGCGCTCAATAAATACGCCAGGGTTTTCATCACTCATGATTGTCATACCAGCTTGCAAATCTTCGATTTCTGAAACGACAAAACCTTTTTTCTGCAGCTTATCAACAATAGCCTTCATAGTGATTTCTGAAACGCCAGCAGGTAAGGTGAATAATGTTCTTCTTACGAAGTCGCCTTGAAGTTCACCAGCTGCCGCATCAAGTGTCATTACACTAGACATGTTAGTGTGCTTAGACACGATTTTAGACATCTTAATCAAGTTACCACGTGCGTTGTCTGACAAAACAGTTAAAACGTAGGAACCGTTTTTGATATCCCAAGCATCTGACAACATATCAAGCAATCTTGAGTGGGTAAGAATACCGTAGAAGTGATTTTCTTCATCCAAAACAGCGATGTATGGTAAGTCCTTGATGTTAAAGAATACCTTGAAGAAAGGTGAGTTAACCTTGATGGTCTTAGTTGCGTTCTTAAGCAAGTAGGTTACAGGTAAATTCATATCGCCGCCTTGTGACTTATGACGATAGATGTGCATCTTATAAATGTTACCGCGGAAAATTGTACCAGTATCATCTACAATAGGCACACATCTATAACCTGAATCTTCTAAGACTTTTAATGCTTCTGCTAACGTGGCTTTTTCATTAACTGTAGTTAAATAATTTTTCTTAATAACTAAAGATTTAATAAGCATGAGTTCGCCTCCAAAGGTAAAATATTACAAGTAATTATAGCATAATCAATGAGTTAATTAAATATTAATTAAAGACCAGCTAAGATAATCAACTATATTTTAACAATAGTTAGGCAAATAAAAAAGCATCTTCTTAGCGGAGATGCTTTTTTAATTAAAGTTTAATGGATTATTGACGAACCTTAACGCCAGTTTCCTTGAAGGCCTTGTCCATAACTTCCTTCAATTGCTTTGCAGAAGCTTCCATCTTAGCTTGTTCATCATCGCTTAATGGCATTTCGATGATTTGTTCAAGACCCTTGCGGCCAACAACTGCAGGAGTACCAATGTGAAGGTCGTGTAAGCCGTATTGACCATCCATAGCTACTGAAAGTGGGAGTACACGGTGTTCGTCGTTCAAGATAGCCTTAGCGATCATTGCTGAAGCAGTACCGATACCGTAGAAGGTAGCACCCTTCTTGTTGATGATGTCGTAAGCCATGTTAGCAACTTCTTTGTGGATGTCTTCAAGCTTAGATTCATCCATACCGTGAGCCTTAACCCAGTCACTAACCTTTACGCCACCAACATTGTTGTAGCTCCATGCTGGGAATTCAGTATCACCGTGTTCACCAAGCATGTATGCGTTAACTGAACGTGGGTCAACGTGTTCCATTTCACCGATAACCTTTTGAAGACGACCAGTGTCAAGTGAAGTACCTGAACCGATAACACGATCCTTAGGGAAGCCTGAGATCTTCCAAGTTGCGTGAGTCAAAATGTCAACTGGGTTTGCAACTACTAAGAAGATACCATCAAAGCCTGATTCAACGATTGGTTCAACGATTGATGATAAAATCTTCAAGTTCTTGTTTACAAGGTCAAGACGAGTTTCACCTGGCTTTTGTGGAGCACCAGCAGTGATAACGATTAAGTCTGCGTCCTTGCAGTCTGGGTAATCAGCTGCGTAGATGTTCTTTGGGTAAGTCCATGGAGTAGCATCTGCTAAGTCGATTGCGTCACCTTGAACGTGTTCCTTAGCGATGTCGATGATACCTAATTCTTCAGCGATACCTTGTTGTACCATTGAGAATGCGAAGGTAGAACCTACGGCACCGTCACCGACTAAAATAACTTTACGGGGTTTTTCAACTCTTGCCATAACAATAAAGTCTCCTTTTTATTAGTGATAATTTTAACAAAGCAAATTATACCATGTTAGCAAGCATTAATAAAATTATTATTTATTGTTTGTGCTATTATATGAGGGATTATGTAATGAGGGGTATATATTAATGAAAATAATTGCAGGTTTAGGCAATCCAGGCCAAAAATACGATAAAACCAAGCACAACACAGGATTTATGACAATGGATCATTATCTTGATGAAAAGGGCTTGTCACTAGATAAGGATAAATTTGAAGGACTTTGGACCAAGCAAAAAATTAACGGTGAAGATGTAATTTTGCTTGAACCACAAACTTATATGAATGAATCGGGTCGTTCAGTTAGTCAAGTCGCTAACTTCTTTAAGGTTGATCCTGAAGATATTTTGATCATTCAAGACGATATGGATATGCCAATTGGTAAAATTAGAATTAGAGCCAATGGTAAATCTGGTGGTCATAACGGAATTAAGAGCATTATCCGTGATTTAGGAACTGAAAAGTTCAACCGTTTAAAGATCGGTATTCGTCACCCTAAGAATGCAACTGTCGTTTCATGGGTGCTTACCCCATTTAATGATGAACAACAAAAGTTGATGGATGATGCATTTGATACAAGCGTAAAGATTATCGACGACTTTATTGCAGGTCGCGATAGTCAATATTTGATGAATAAATATAATTAAAATGCGTTTAACAGAAATACTTAAACAAGATCAAGATTTAAATAATTTTATTGCAAAAACAAAACAAGTAAAAAACTCACTAATCACTGGCGCTAATGCCGGTGCTTTTAGTCTACTCTTAAAGCAAATTGTTTCTGAGCCAAATGCGCCTTTAATTTTAATTGAAGAAAATGAAAGCAAGGCCCAGAACCTATATGGTGAATTAAACTCAATTTTGGAAGACGATGCTGCCCATTATTTTCCAGTCGATGCAACCATTGCTACGCAAACTGCGGTTAGTTCACCAGACGAATTAAGCAGCCGAATCCAATCTTTGAATTTTTTATTGAGCGGTAAACCAGGCATTGTGGTAACCACACCACAGGGATTGCAGTATAAATTGTCGTCGCCGGCAGATTTTGCCAAGGCACGGCGAGAATTTGCACCAGAAAAAGAATATGAATTAACCGAACTGAATAATTGGTTAGTTGGTGCTGGCTATAAAAAAGAGGCATTGGTAGCCCGTCCTGGTGAATTTGCCATTCGTGGTGATATCTTGGATATTTATCCACTAGATCGTGAAAATCCGGTCAGAATCGAATTCTTTGGCGATGAAATTGATACTATCAAGGAATTTGACTTGGCAAGTCAACGGAGTCAAAAAGAAATTGAGCAGGTAACGGTGGCTGCTGCGCAAGACCGCGTTTTTGCCAAGGATGCAATTTTTAATGCAGCGGAAAAAATTAAAAAGGATATGGTCGATGCACCTGCACCAGCTAAGGCTGTAAAAGATCACTTTGCAGTAGCGCTCGATAATCTTGAAGATGGCGGGTTGCCGGATAATTACGCCTTTTTGGTCGACTACTTAATTGAAAAGCCAAGCAGCTTATTAGAATATTTGCCTAAAAATGGTGAAATTTTATTGGATGATTTGCCATTGATTAAGCAAGCAGTTGAAGACGTGGATAAGCAAAATGCGGCATTTATTAGTGATGAACTAAAAACTGGCGCAATGTTGTCACATCAAGAATTGCGGTCTGATTTTGATGATGTTTTAAGTAAAGATAAGCATCATCGGATTTACTTCTCACTTTTCCAAAGAAGCATGGGACGCTTGCGTTTAGGACAGATGCTCAACTGGCAAACGCGTGAGCCGGAACAATTCTTTAGTCAAATGCCGTTGATTAAATCAGAACTTGAATCCTACCAAAAGTCTGGTCAAACGGTTGTCTTGCAAGCCGACAATGATAAAAGAGCTAGACAGATTGATCAAACAATGGCTGATTTTGGCCTTAATTTGCCAATTGTCGGTGAAGACGAATTAGTTGAAGGCAGAGCTCAAATCATGGTTGGTGGCTATGCCAGCGGCTTTTCTTTACCAACGGTTAAATTAGTTTATTTAACTGAACGAGAACTATTTAATAAGCGTCCGCAACGTAAAAAACGAATTAAGACATTGGAAAACGCGCAAAGATTGCGTAATTATACCGAACTTAAACCTGGCGACTACGTTGTTCACGTCAATCACGGTATTGGCCGTTTTGAAGGAATTAAGACTCTCGAAAATAATGGCGTAAAACGAGACTACATCACCATTACTTACCAGCATGGCGACCAGCTTTTCGTGCCAGCGGATCAATTGAGCTTGGTTCAAAAATACGTTGGTTCAGAGGGCAAGACGCCACATATTAACAAACTAGGTGGTAGCGAATGGGCTAAAACCAAGCGGAAAGTTCAATCTAAGGTTGAAGATATTGCCGATGATTTGATCGAACTTTATGCTAAACGTGAATCTGAAAAAGGTTTTGCCTTTTCACCAGATGATGACTTGCAGCGCCAATTCGATGATGCCTTTCCATACCCTGAAACGCCTGACCAGTTGCGTTCAATTAAGGAAATTAAAGAAGATATGGAAAAGCCGAAGCCAATGGATCGTTTGCTAGTTGGGGACGTTGGTTTTGGTAAAACTGAAGTTGCTTTGCGGGCTGCTTTTAAGGCAATTCAAGATAATAAGCAGGTTGCCTTTTTGGTACCTACGACTATTTTGGCTCAGCAGCACTATGAGACAATTCAGGATCGGTTTAAGGATTTCCCAGTAAACACGGCGATGTTGTCACGTTTTCAAACTCCGGCTGAATCAAAAGAGATCATCGAAGGACTTGAAGATGGCAAAATCGACATAGTTGTGGGAACTCACCGGCTTTTGTCTAAAGATGTGCATTTCAAGGACTTGGGTCTGTTAATTGTTGATGAAGAGCAGCGCTTTGGTGTTAAACACAAGGAAAAGTTAAAGCAATTAAAGGCAAATATCGATGTTTTGACGCTGACGGCTACGCCAATTCCACGTACGTTGCACATGTCAATGGTTGGGGTACGTGATTTATCAGTTATGGAAACTCCACCACAAAATAGATATCCAATTCAAACTTACGTCATGGAACAAATTCCTAGCGTAATCAAGGATGCCTGTCTAAGAGAAATGAAGCGTGGCGGTCAAGTCTTTTATTTACACAACCGAATTAGCGACATCGACGAAACGGTTGAAAAGTTGCAGCAGTTGATTCCAAATGCCCGGATCGCTAGTGCACACGGCAGAATGAGTCAGAACCAGCTGGAAGATATTCTGTATCGTTTTTTGAATCGTGAATTTGATATTTTGGTAACGACCACGATCATTGAAACTGGTATTGATATGCCTAACGTTAATACTATGATCATTGAAGATGCCGATCACTATGGCTTGAGTCAGCTGTATCAATTGCGTGGTCGAATTGGTAGAAGTGCCAGATTGGCTTATGCCTATTTCCTTTACCGACCAAATAAGGTTTTGACTGAAGTTGGTGAAAAGCGGCTAGATGCGATTCGCGACTTTACTGAACTTGGGTCAGGTTTCAAGATTGCCATGCGTGATTTATCAATCAGAGGTGCCGGCAACATGCTAGGTGCCCAGCAGCACGGCTTTATCGATAGTGTTGGCTATGACTTGTACTCACAAATGTTGAGTGATGCTATTAAAGAACGTAAGGGCAAAAAGGCCGTTAAGAAGTCGAATGCTGAAATCGATCTTAAGCTTGAAGTATATATTCCTGATTCATATATTGGCGATCAGGAAGAAAAGATCGAATTCTATAAGAAGATTAAAGCTGTTGCCGATCAAGATGAGTTGGATAAAATTGAAGACGAATTAATTGATCGTTTCGGTGATTATCCTACAGCAGTAGAGAACTTGTTGGCGGTTGCTGGTTTAAAGGTTGATGCAGATTTGGCGCAAGTGCTGACTGTCCTTAAAACTGGCGATAAAATTAAAGTTGAATTCAATAATGCGGCTTCACGTGAATTAGAAGGACCTAATATCTTCAAGGCACTTGAACACGTGAATATGAAAGCCCGTATTAGCATGAATCAAGAAAAACGGATGGTAGTATTGCTGCAAATGCCTGATGAAATGAAGAATCGTGTTTTATTCAATGAATTAGCCACATTCTTGCAGGCAGCAAGCGATATTGTACAAAGATAATTGCGAGGAATAAAAATGAGAATTGATAAATTTTTGAAAGTTTCAAGATTAGTTAAAAGAAGAACTGTAGCTAAGGAAATGGCAGACCAAGGCAGAATCAAGGTTAATGGTCGTGTCGTTAAGTCAAGTTATGATGTTAAAATTGATGACATTATTGAAATTGGCTACGGTGCTAGAGTTATTAAAGCCAAGGTTTTGAATATTCGTGAGACTACTAAAAAGGCTGAAGCAAGCGAACTTTACGAATTAGTTGATTAATGACTTTTAAGTAAATCGCTGTTATACTTAACTTAATTGCATTTACAGTAACAAGCAATAGGGGATTAACAAAAATGAATCATGGTCCACGTATTTATAATTCGATGAGTCCAGAAGAGCAAAGGGCGCGTTTAAAACGTAAACAGGCTAAAAGAGAAAAAGAAGTGCATCGCGTAAGATTGAACAGAATAATTGCTGTTTTTGCAATTATCTTTGTTGTATTAGGTGTACAAATTGCAATTAAGATTTCTCAAACTGGACGAATAAATAACCAAGTTGAAGCTGAAAAACAAACTTTAGCTCAAGTGAAAGCTAAAGATCGCGAGTTGACAATGAAAAGACAGGATCTAAAGGATCCAAATTATGTTGCAAAGCTAATTCGTTATAAGTTCTATTACTCTAAAAATAATGAGAAGATTTATAACGTCCACGAAGGAAACGATAATTAATGGAAAGATACCAAGTTGGCAATCGAGTAACGGGAGTAATTAACAATATTACTGACTTAGGAATTTTCGTTACTTTGCCAAATAAGCATTCAGGATTAGTTCACCATGGTGATTTTGGCAATAGTTGGCCAAGAGAAAGACGGCAATACAAGGTTGGACAAGAAGTCCGCGTAGTTGTCGTTCATATTCATAAGGGCAGATTTAATTTGTCGATTACTCGTGTGAATGATCCGAAGTTAATTGATCATGATAATCAATTTTCAGATGTAAAGCCTGCTGAATTTGATCAAGTTCTAAATAAGACGGCTAAAGATGCCAAAAAAGAAATTGCCAAGTTAAAGCAAGTGTTAACTGAAAATTAGGAAATGGCCTGTAGTGGGCCATTTTTTGTTAGGTAAATTTATGAAGATTAATGATTTTTTTGAAGATAACGGCATCGAGCTGAATAATAAAAAATTCTTGGTAGCGGCAAGTGCGGGGCCGGATTCGATGGCCTTACTCGATATGTTGCAGAAGATGAAGGTGCAGGTAATTGCGGCTCATTTTGATCATCAATTGCGCAGCGATAGTAAAAACGAGACTAAGATTTTGCAGGAGTATTGCAAGAAGTACGATATTCCGCTGTTTACGGCAGTGTGGGCAAAAGATGAGCAGCCGGCTGCAGGGATTGAGGCAGCGGCGAGGGATGCACGCTATGCTTTTTTGACTCAAATAGCTAAGAAAGAAAAGGCAGATTATTTGTTAACGGCCCATCATGGTGATGATTTGCTAGAGAATATTTTGCTTAAGTTTATTCGCTCGGGCAATCCCGAAGAAATGAATAGCTTGCAAGCAGTAGGGGTAATGCATGGAGTTTCCCTACTTAGGCCACTTTTGGCTTATAGCAAGCAAGAACTGTTTGAGTATGATCGAAAAAATGACATTGAGTTTATCACGGATTCGACTAACAACGAGGATGAAACCATGCGCAATCGACTGCGCCACCATGTTGTTCCGCTACTAAAAAAAGAAAATCCTGCTTTAATTGCGAATGCTTTGAACTATAGCAAGAAAATGACTAATTTAGATGAATTTATTGACCAAAAAGTAGACGACATTGGTCAATTGACTCCCTTTTTGGGGCAGGCATATCGCATTAAAAGTGAAAAATTAACTGCTTTACCAGAAAATGAGCGAAATATTTTTTGGCAGAAGAATATCTGGGAAAAATTCCACCGCCGCGTTAATAAAAATTTAGGTAATTTTGCCGTAATTGAGTATCAGGGCTATTTTTATTTGACTAAAAAAGCAAAAATAAATATGATAGTTCCTTATCCGATTCAATTGAATATTCCGTTTGCTTTTCAAGGTGTGACATTTGTATTAACTGATCAAAAAGCAAAAGATAAGGCAGAAATAGGTGATTTTTGGTTTGAAGAAAAAGCGGATTTTAGTGCAGGGTCACTGATTCCTGGGGCAAAACTTTTGCTTCAAGATGGTCAAAGAACCAAAGCAAAGAAAAAATTTGCGGAACATGCTGTTCCATTATCTTTACGACCACTATGTCTAACTATTTATGCAGATGATGAACCAGTTTTTGTCGAAGTGGCATATCAAAATCAAAATTGGATTGAAAACGGTAAACAGTATTTTTTATATAAATGTTAAAAAGTCTTCAAAATAGTTGAAAATATTAGTGGTCGCAACATATTTTGTGATAGAATTTTAAACGTATAACTTGAAGACTTTGCGGAGGTTTTTTATGAAGAATAACCGGAATAGGCTACTTTCAAATGGCCTTTTCTATATAGTTGTGTTCCTTCTACTCCTATGGGGAATCAACTGGGCACTCGGCGGTTCTAACAATGGAGGCGGTAGTGAAAATATCAGCTACTCCCAATTTGTTAAGGATTTACGCCAAGGCAAAGTTAAAAACTTTAGTGTTCAACCTGCTAATGGTGTCTACACTGTTACAGGTAGTTACAAGAATGCACAAACAACAAAGAATCAATCAAATAATAGTTTTGATTTCTTTAGTAATAACTCAAGTAGAAAAGTGTCTAACTTCTCTACTACCATGTTACAAAATGATTCGACAGTTTCTAATGTGCAGAACTTGGCACAAAAGAGTAATGCTCGGATGACTACTCAGGGAGAATCACAATCAGGCAATTGGATTTCAACCATTGTCATGCTTGTGCCAACTGTTTTATTTATCGTCATGCTTTGGATGATGATGAACCAAAGCGGTGCTGGTCGTGGTGGCAGCGGCGGAATTATGAACTTCGGTCGCTCACATGTTAAACCAGAGGATCCTTCTAAGAATAAGGTCCGTTTCTCTGACGTAGCTGGTGAAGAAGAAGAAAAGCAAGAATTGGTCGAAGTTGTTGAATTCTTAAAAGACCCATCGAAATACACTAAATTGGGTGCTAGAATCCCATCCGGTGTTTTACTTGAGGGTCCTCCCGGTACTGGTAAAACTTTGCTTGCTCGTGCCGTAGCTGGTGAAGCTAACGTACCATTCTACTCAATCTCAGGTTCAGACTTCGTTGAAATGTTTGTTGGTGTTGGTGCTAGTCGTGTACGTGACTTGTTCAACAACGCTAAGAAGAATGCACCAAGTATCATCTTTATCGATGAAATTGATGCCATTGGTCGTCGTCGTGGTAACGGCACCGGTGGTGGCAACGATGAACGTGAACAAACTTTGAACCAATTATTGGTTGAAATGGATGGTTTTGAAGGCGACGAAGGCGTAATCGTCATTGCCGCTACTAACCGTTCAGACGTTTTGGACCCAGCCTTGCTTCGTCCTGGTCGTTTCGACCGTAAGGTTTTGGTTGGTCGTCCTGACGTTCGTGGTCGTGAAGCTATTTTGAAGGTACATGCCAAGAACAAGCCACTTGCTCCAGACGTTGACTTGAAGGAAATTGCTCGTCAAACACCTGGTTTTGTAGGTGCTGACTTAGCTAACGTTTTGAACGAAGCTGCTTTGGTAGCTGCTCGTAGAAACGGTACCGAAATTACTGCTTCAGATATTGATGAAGCTGAAGACCGTGTAATCGCTGGTCCAGCTAAGAAGGACCGCTTGATTGCAGAACCCGAAAGACGTAGAGTTGCTTTCCACGAAGCTGGACACTCAATCTGTGGTTTGGTCTTAAGCGATTCAAGAACTGTACGTAAAGTAACTATCGTGCCACGTGGTCGTGCTGGTGGTTACAACATCATGCTTCCAAAAGACGATCAATTCATTTTGACTAAGAAACAATTATTTGAACAAATTGTTGGTTTAATGGGTGGTCGTGCTGGTGAAGAAGCAACCATTGGTGATAAATCAACCGGTGCTTCAAACGACTTTGAACAAGCTACAGCAATTGCTCATAGCATGGTTGTTAACTACGGTATGACTGACTCCTTAGGTATGGTTGAGCTTGAAAAAGAAGGCGAAACCAATCCTTACGGATTCAAGCCATACAGTGAAGCAACTTCTGCTAAGATTGATGAAGCTGTCAAGAAGATCTTGGATGAAGCTCATGCTAAGGCCTTAGAAATCGTAAAAGAAAACAAAGAAAAGCACAGAATTATTGCGGAAGCTTTGCTTAAATACGAAACTTTGGACGAAAAGCAAATCATGTCTTTGTACAAGACTGGTAAGATGCCTGAAAAGTACGAAAGCGAATATCCAAGCGAATCAAAGGCTTCAACTTACGAAGAGGCTAAAGCCGCTGCAGAAAAGCGTGAAGTTGAAAAGGCAGAAAAGAAAGATTCAGATCAAGCTTTAGCTGATCAAGAAAAGGATGCTTTGGAAACTCCATCAGAAAAGAATCATGAAGTTGAAGAACACAATGCAGAAAATCCTGAAAAGAATCAAAACACTGATTCAACTAAGACAGATTCACCTGCAGAAGACGATGAGCACAAAGATAATTAAATAAAAAGTAGGGCCTGAAAAAGGCTCTATTTTTTTAGAGAGAAGGATAAATGATGAATGATTATTTAGTAAAATCAATTGATAAAACTAAGAATTTACGTTTACTAACAATTACTGCTAAAGGTGTGGTAAGCGAAGCCCAAAAGCGTCATGATTTATGGTCAGCATCTGCAGCAGTACTTGGTCGTACTTTAGTAGGTTCATTGCTTTTGGCAGGTGCCGAACTTACTGATAAAGAAGAATTAACTGTTAGATTGTTAGGCAACGGTCCAGTTGGCCCAACAATTGTAACTGCCAAGTCTGATTTAACTGTTAAGGGCTATGTAAAGAACCCACACATTGCTTTGCCACCTAAGAAGAATGGTCACATTGATGTTAAAAAGGCTGTTGGTCAAGGTTGGTTTGAAGTTACTAAGGACCTCGGCTTAAAGGAACCTTACACTGGTCAAGTGCCAATCGTTTCTGGTGAAATTGCCGAAGACTTTGCATACTACCTTACTAAGTCAGAACAAATTCCATCAGCCGTTGGTTTGTCTGTTTTTGTAAATCCAAATAATTCAATCGGTGAAGCCGGCGGATTTATGCTTCAAGCTTTACCAGGTGCAAGTGATGCCTTGATTGATCAAACTATCAAGCGCATCGATGAATTACCAGCTCTTTCAACTTCATTCTTAGACGGAATGACTCCAGAAGATTTGGCCCACAAGATTTTAGGTACTGACTGCAAGATCCTTGAAAAAGACGACGTCGCATTCAGCTGTGACTGTTCAAAGAAAAAGTACGCTGGAATCCTTGAAACCTTGAAGTCCTCACAATTAAAAGCTATGATCGATGAAGATCACGGTGCTGAACTTACTTGCAACTTCTGTGGCAACAAATATCACTACACTGAAGATGAATTGAAAGAAATTTTAGCCAAGAAAAAAGACGACAAAGATTATTAATTTTAATTAAAAAGTCCTAAGGTTTTATCCTCTGGGGCTTTTTTGATATTATAATAGGGTATTTTGAAAGGATGATTTGGTGGATAACAGCTGGAAAATTCGCGATATCACCATTCCAAACCGAGTTGTTGTTGCGCCGATGGCGGGAGTTTCAAACTCAGCATTCCGCGTTGTATGTAAGGAATTCGGAGCTGGGCTGGTTGTCTGCGAAATGATCTCAGATCATGGGATTATTTATCGAAATAAGAAAACTTTGAGCATGATGGATGTTGACCCAAGAGAACACCCAATGAGTATTCAAATCTTCGGAGGGACCGAAGAAACATTGCTACAAGCTGCTCAATACGTTGATCAACATACTGATGCTGATATCATTGATATCAACATGGGTTGTCCTGTACCTAAAGTTACTAAAACTGATGCAGGATCTAAATGGCTTCTTGATTCTAATAAGATTTATCAAATGGTTCATGCCGTGGTACAGAATGTGCAAAAACCAGTTTCTGTTAAAATGAGAATTGGTTGGGATCGCAAGCATATTTTTGCCGTAGAAAATGCATTGGCTGCTCAAGAAGCAGGTGCCAGCATGATTGCAATGCATGGTAGAACTAGAAAGCAAATGTATCAAGGTGAAGCTGATTGGGGAGTTTTGCATAATGTTGCCCAAGTTTTGGATGTACCATTCGTAGCAAACGGCGATATCAGAACCCCTGAGCTTGCTAAGAAGGCTCTAGATGAAATTGGTTGTACTGCAGTGATGGTAGGACGTGCCGCACTAGGTAATCCTTGGATTTTGCAGGATATGGTACATTATTTAGAGACTGGTGAAACTTTGCCACCACAAACTGTGCGTGAAAAAGTTGAAACAGCTAAGCATCAGCTTGAAGGATTGATTAAAATTCACGGCGAAAAGCGGGCAGTTCCTGAATTTCGTCAACAAGCTGCATACTATTTAAAGGGAATTCCCCGTTCGGCCCGTACTCGTGCTAAAATAAATGAGGTCTGGACGCGTCAAGAAGTGTATGACTTGCTTGATAACTTTGTAGATGAATACGAAAAAAGAGAAGAAGCTCGTGTTGCACGGCGCGCGACAAAGAACAAATAAATGGAGGAAAGATAAATTGGCAAAGAATGAAATGAACGACCAATTAAGAGTTCGTCGCCAAAAGATGGACGAAATGCGCGAAAATGGAATTGAACCATTTGGCCAAAGAAAATTTGATCGTCAAGATTTAGCAAGTACTTTAGAAGAAAAGTATGGCAAAGAAGATAAAGATGAATTAAACGATGACATGCCTAAGACCAAAATTGCTGGTCGTATGCTTGCTAAGCGTGGTAAGGGTAAGGTAGGTTTCGCTGACCTTTACGACCGTACTGGCAAGATTCAAATTTACGTACGTAAAGACATCGTTGGTGAAGACAACTACAAGATCTTCAAGAAATCAGATATCGGTGACTTCTTAGGTATCGATGGTGAAGTTATGAAGACCGATACTGGCGAGCTTACTATTAGAGCTCTTCACGTAACATTCTTGTCCAAGGCTCTTCGTCCTTTACCAGACAAGTACCACGGCTTGAAGGATGTTGAAGCAATTTACCGTCAACGTTACCTTGATTTGATCACTAACCGTGACAGCTACATGCGCTTTGTTCACCGTACTCAAATCATTCAAGCTATTCGTGACTACTTAAATGGTCAAAACTTCTTGGAGGTTGAAACTCCAGTACTTCACAACATTCCTGGTGGTGCTGAAGCTCGTCCATTCATTACTCACCACAACGCTTTGGATATTAACCTTTACATGAGAATTGCTTTGGAACTTCCACTTAAGCGTTTGATTGTTGGTGATATGGAACGTGTTTACGAAATCGGCCGTGTATTCAGAAACGAAGGTTTGGACACTCACCACAACCCAGAATTTACTGAACTTGAAAGTTACGCAGCATACTGGGACTACCACGATGTTATGGATGAAGCTGAAGGTATTATCCGTGCTGCAGCTAAGGTTGTTTCAGATGACGGTAAGATCACTTACCAAGGTACTGACATTGACTTAGGCAAGCCATTCCGTCGCGTTCACATGGTTGACTTGATCAAGGAAAAGACTGGCGTTGACTTCTGGAAGCCAATGACTCTTGAAGAAGCAACTAAGATTGCGGAAGACCACGACATCCACGTTGAAAAGTTCTGGAAAGTTGGTCACATTATTAACGCCTTCTTTGAAAAGTACTGTGAAGAAACTATTGTTGACCCAACCTTCGTTTACGGTCACCCAGTAGAAATCTCACCACTTGCTAAGAAGAATGCTGACGATCCAAGATTTACTGATCGTTTCGAAATTTACATCATGGGTGAAGAATACGGTAACGCCTTCTCAGAATTGAACGATCCTGACGACCAACGTGAACGTTTCGAAGCTCAAATGGAAGAACGTGAAGCAGGTAACGACGAAGCTGACATGATCGATGAAGATTACCTTCGTGCTATGGAATACGGTATGCCACCTACAGGTGGTTTGGGTATCGGTATTGACCGTTTGGTAATGCTTTTGACTGATGCTCCAGCTATTCGTGATGTTCTTTTGTTCCCAACAATGCGTCCAGAACGTGTTGAAAGCGTAGAAGCTGAAGTTAAGGCTGATATGGAAAAGAAGAATAAAGAAAACAAGTAATCTTATAAATTAAAAAACTCTTATCTATGTTTTAAGCATGGATAAGAGTTTTTGTTTATGTATTTTTTAATTGAGAATCATTTTTTCATCAGAGTATTTTTTAGGATCATTTAAATCCCATTGCTGATATCTAACTTCTTGACACTTAAAGCCTAATTTTTTGTAAAGCTTTTTGGCCTTAGTATTTTCTGCAAATACGTCAAGACTAACTGGTCGACTCATGTACCTCAAAGCTGTCGTTGCTAAAGCATACCCGATACCTTTATTTTGATGAATTGGATCTACATAAATGTAATCCAGTTCTTGGGGATGAACTGCAACGAAGCCCAATATGCTGTCAGCATCATAAGCTACATAAATTTTGCAGGAGAAAAAATCATCCTTATATGGAGCTGTCTCTAAAGGTATGAAGTATTTTTCCGCACCACCAATTGTTAGCTCTTCTTTACGACTAACGTCGTGAATGCGGCATACTTCAGCATAATCGTTTGGTTGATATTCTCTGATATTAAATTTTGACATGTTTTTCTCGCTTCCTAATATTAAGATTTTGATTTAGAAAGCAATAATACGTAATCTCATGTGAAATCTCCTTTAATTAAATTGAAGATATTGTAGCAATTTTTTTAATTCGGTACAATAACTAAAATTAACTTAGTTAAAAACAGATAAGTAATATTTTTTCAAAAAGTATTTGCAAAGAGAATAATCTTTGCTATAATACTTTTTGTATCGCGGAAGTAGTTCAGTGGTAGAACATCACCTTGCCATGGTGGGGGTCGCGGGTTCGAATCCCGTCTTCCGCTCCAAGATGAAGAGCTCACGAATGTGAGCTTTTTTTGTGCCTAAAATAAATTTATCTTTTTTGATAAAAAGGTATTGCAAAGAAAAATGTATTTGCTATAATAATACCTGTTGTCGCGGAAGTAGTTCAGTGGTAGAACATCACCTTGCCATGGTGGGGGTCGCGGGTTCGAATCCCGTCTTCCGCTCTAAGATGAAGAGCTCACGAATGTGAGCTTTTTTTGTGCCTAAAATAAATTTATCTTTTTTGGCAAAATACCTTGCAATGAAAAATGCATTTGCTATAATAATAACTGTTGTGCGGAAGTAGTTCAGTGGTAGAACATCACCTTGCCATGGTGGGGGTCGCGGGTTCGAATCCCGTCTTCCGCTCCAAGATAGAAGGCTCACCGAATGGTGAGCCTTTTTTTCGGGAAATAGCTCAGTTTGGTAGAGCGCTACGTTCGGGACGTAGAGGTCGCGCGTTCAAATCGCGTTTTCCCGATTATATTTAAGCTGTCTTAATAGACAGCTTTTTTCTTTTTGCTATAATACACACTAAAACTATAGGGGACATGAGAATGACAGCTACTACGAAAGAAAATTATGAATTGTTAGTGCAGCAGGCAAAGGCACTAGTTGATGGCGAAGATGACTGGATTGCCAATACTGCTAATTTATCTGCGCTTTTGTTTAATTCGCTTAATAATGTTAATTTTGCTGGTGTTTATCGCTTTGAAAACGGCGAGTTGATTTTAGGCCCATTCCAAGGGATGCCAGCTTGTGTGCATATTCAAATGGGTAAAGGCGTTTGCGGAACAGCAGCTAAGGAAGAAAAAACGCAAATTGTGCCCAACGTCCATGAATTTGCTGGTCACATCGCTTGCGACAGTGCTTCGAATTCTGAAATCGTCGTGCCTATTTTTAAGGATGAAAAATTATGGGGCGTTTTCGATTTTGATTCTACTAAGCTAAAAAATTTTGATGAAACAGATCAAAAATATTTAACTGAAATTGCCGCCGCAATTTTTGATTAATTGCGCGTTTTTGATCATAATGATCACGGAGATAAGTTAAATTATTTTACTTACTGACAAAATAAAAGTAAAATACCATAACGTATTTTAAAGGGGTGGTGTTTGTATGGAAAACTCATATAGTAAAAGCGTTAATCAAGTATTGGAAATTGCACGTGAACAAGCACAGAATTTCCATCATCGCTTAATCGGAACAGAACACGTTTTATTGGCTTTAGTAATTGAAACAGACGGTGAAGCAGGGAAGATACTTCGTTCATGGGGCTTAACTCCTACTGCTGTGCGTGAAGAAATTGAGCGCTACACCGGCTACGGTTCAGCACCTAAAGCTAGTTATATGGAAATGTCACCTCGTTTGAGCTTGGCACTAGACTACGCTAAGAGACAAGCGGATCAAGGTGGATACAAGGAAATTCAAACTAACCATGTTTTGCTAGGAATAACTGCTAGTGAACAAGTCTTATCAGCAATAATTTTAAAGAATTTGAATGTTGATATTGGTCGTTTGCGTCAAGATGCAATTGATAGTTTGGCACAAGACCAAGATTTTGCGGATTCAGCTAACTGGTTAGGCAACAATAATACATCCTCAGCACCAGCACAAAAGAAACGTAAGGCAAGTACAACACCTACCTTGGATAAGATTGCAATTAACTTGAATCAACGTTCACGCGAAGGAGCTATCGATCCAGTTATCGGTCGTTCTAAGGAAATTGAACGTGTAATTCAAATTCTTTCTCGTCGTACTAAGAACAACCCAGTTTTGGTTGGTGAACCAGGTGTTGGTAAGACTGCCGTAGCTGAAGCAATTGCCACAGAAATCGTTAAGAAAAAGGTGCCAGAAGATTTACTTGATAAGCGTGTCATGGCACTGAATATGGGTAACTTGGTTGCCGGCACTAAGTACCGTGGTGAATTCGAAGATCGAATGAAGAAGATCTTGGATGAAATCGCAAAAGACGGCAAGGTCATCTTGTTTGTTGATGAAATGCATACCTTGATTGGTGCTGGTGGTGCCGAAGGTGCAATCGATGCTTCTAATATTTTGAAGCCATCACTTGCTCGTGGTGATATCCAAATGATTGGTGCAACTACTTTTGATGAATATCAAAAGTACATTGAAAAAGATCAAGCTTTGGCTCGTCGTTTCCAACAAGTTCGTCTTAACGAACCTTCAAGAAAAGAAGCATTGGCTATTTTACAAGGCTTAAAGCCAAAATATGAAAAGTTCCACCACGTAGCTATTCCTGAAGCCAGCCTTGAAGACGCTGTTGATTTATCAAGTCGTTACATTTCTGACAGATTTTTACCAGACAAGGCGATTGACTTAGTCGATGAAGCTAGTGCAGCAGTAAAGATCCGCAATAATGTCGGCTCTAATGACAAATTAGTGCAAATCAACGATAAGATTAAGAATTTGATCGATCAAAAGAATGAAGCTGCTGCAAGTCAAAATTTTGTTAAGGCTGCTCAATTGCAAGATGAACAAAATAACTTGCAAGCACAACGTGAAAAGTTGATCGATACTTTGCATTCTAAGGTAAGTGCAAGTGCAATCGTTGAGCCTGAAGACATCGCTAAGGTTGTTTCAGATTGGACTGGTGTGCCAGTTACCCAAATGAAGCGTAACGAAACACGTCAATTGGCTAACCTGGAGAGCCTCTTGCACAAGCGTGTTATCGGCCAAGACAAGGCTGTTTCTGCAGTTGCTCGCGCTATTCGTCGTAGTAGAAGTGGAATTAAGGATGAACATCGTCCAATTGGTTCATTCTTATTCTTAGGACCAACAGGTGTAGGTAAAACTGAACTTGCTAAGTCAGTTGCTGCAGCAATGTTTGGCTCAGAAGACAACATGATTCGTCTTGATATGTCCGAGTACATGGATCAAATTGCTTCAAGCAAGTTGATTGGTTCGGCTCCTGGCTACGTTGGCTATGAAGAAGGTGGTCAACTTTCAGAACAAGTTCGTCGTCACCCATACTCAGTAGTTTTGCTTGATGAAGTAGAAAAAGCCCACCCAGATGTATTTAACTTGCTTTTACAAGTCCTTGATGAAGGATTTTTGACCGATTCTAAGGGTAGAAAAGTCGACTTTAGAAATACCATTATCATCATGACCTCTAACTTAGGTTCACGTTCATTGTTTGATCAAAACGCAGTTGGCTTTAATGCTGACAATGCAGATCAAGCTAAGGAAAGACAAAGTAAGGTTGAACAAGCAATCAAGCAATTCTTCCGTCCAGAATTTTTGAACAGAATTGATGAAACAATTGTCTTCGATGAATTGGATAAGAAGCAATTGCGTAGCATTGTTACTTTGCTTACTCACAAATTGGTTGAACGTTTGCAAAAGAAGGGTATTACGCTTAAGCTTTCTCATGCTGCTTTGGACAAGATTGTTCAAGATGGTTATGATCCAGAAAACGGAGCACGTCCTCTTAGAAGAGCAATTCAAAATGATATTGAAGATAAAGTGGCTGAAATGTTGATAACTGGTGAAGTTCAAAAAGGTGATACTTTGAAGATTGGCAGTCAACATGGCAAGTTAAAATTTGAAATTGCTAAAGCTACCAAAAAATTGGAAAAAGTCAAGTAGTAATAGGCATTTAACCTTGACAGTTTACCGAAAATAACATATAATTTTTGCTGATTTAAAAAAACTGAGATTCAGGATTTTGCTGATCTATTGTCCAGCAAAATGATATTGACAAAAACGACATACGTTGTTTTTGTCTTTTTTATGCCTAAAATTGCGGTTTTTTGAATTTGTAACAGAAATGTAATATTTGCTTTCTTAGACAGAAAGGATGTTTTTCCTTGTTAAATGGACACGTAGTGAACTACGGTAAGCATCGAACTAGACGCAGTTTTTCCCGAATTAAGGAAGTATTGAAGCTGCCAAACTTGACCGATGTTCAAACCGAATCATATAAGTGGTTTCTTGATAAAGGCATTAAAGAAGTCTTTGACGACATTATGCCTATTAGTGACTTCTCAGGTAAGCTTTCATTAGAATATGTTGGCTACAAGCTTCAAAAGCCTAAGTACACAGTTGATGAAGCTCGTGATCACGATGCAACTTATGCTGCACCAATGCACGTTACTTTGAAGCTTACTAACCAAGAAACTGGTGAAATTAAGACTCAAGATGTATTCTTTGGCGATTTACCATTGATGACTGAATCAGGTTCATTCATCGTTAATGGTGCTGAAAGAGTTATCGTTTCTCAATTAGTAAGATCTCCTGGTGTATATTACACTGGCGACTACGACAAGAACGGTCGTCAAATCTTTGGTACTACTGTTATTCCTAACCGTGGTGCTTGGCTTGAATATGAAACTGATGCTAAGAATGTTTCATTTGTTCGTGTTGACCGTACTCGTAAGTTGCCACTTACAGTTTTGATTAGAGCAATGGGTATTAGCTCTGACAGCGACATTATTGATATGTTTGGTCAAAGCGATACTTTGCAATTTACTTTGGACAAGGATGTTCACAAGAACCCAGCTGACTCACGTGTAGCTGAAGCTTTGAAGGACATTTACGAAAGACTTCGTCCAGGTGAACCAAAGACTACTGATTCATCACGTTCATTGCTATATGCCCGTTTCTTTGATCCACGTCGTTACGACTTGGCACCAGTTGGTCGTTACAAGATCAACAAGAAGCTTTCACTTAAGAACCGTTTGTACGGTCAAACTTTAGCTGAAACTTTGGCTGATCCAGATACTGGTGAAATCATTGCTAAGAAGGATACTGTTGTTAACCACGAAGTAATGGACAAGCTTGCTCCATACCTTGATCGTGATGACTTCAAGATGGTAACTTACCAACCTTCAAAGGAAGGTGTATTGCCGGATCCTATTACTGTTCAAGAAATTAAGGTTTACTCAAAGGTTGACCCTGAACGTGAAGTTAAGTTGATGTCTAACGGTCATATTGCTGCAGATGTTAAGCACTTAACTCCAGCTGATGTTTTGGCTTCAATCAACTACTTCTTTGCATTGCAAGACAAGATCGGTACTACTGATGATATCGACCACTTGGGTAACCGTCGTATTCGTCGTGTTGGTGAACTTCTTCAAAACCAATTCAGAATTGGTTTAGCAAGAATGGAACGTGTTGTTCGTGAAAGAATGTCAATCCAAG
>NZ_LARO01000104.1:0-1371 GCF_000980505.1 Lactobacillus sp. N54.MGS-719 | reverse complement strand
GAAACTGTCAAATCTTTTGTGTAAATAGATCTTTCTCGTAAATTGATTTTTTAATTATTTATTTAATCAAAGTAGGATTCTAAGGTGTCCTGAACCTGACCAAAGCCTTTATGAATTCGATTGAAATAACGGTCATTGTAGCTCATTGCCTGAATACCAATAAAAGCATCAAGCGACTGTTCAGTTGGAAACTCTGCCTTAGGCTTAGCTTTGCGCTTGATCACATTGTTAAATGATTCAATCATGTTAGTCGAATAAATTGAAGCTCTGATCTGCTTGGGATAGTTATAAAAGACCAGCAGATCTGGTTCTATGTCTTTCAAGCTTCTGATAACATGGCTGTAAACCTTGCCCCATTTGGTATAGAAGTCATGCAGGACAGCTGTGGCTTCTTCTTTGTTTGTCTGTTGATGCACCTGTTTGAATTCGTTCATGATCTTTTCACGATCGTCGACGCGTACTTTAGCGCAGATATTGCGCATGACATGAACCAAACAGCGTTGAAAATGAGCTTTAGGATAAGTCCTGGCCAAGGCTGTTTTCATGCCAACAACACCATCAGAAAGAAAAAGCTCAACTTGCTTTAAGCCTCGGGATTTCATGTTTTGAAGCATATCTGTCCAGACTTCAATGTTCTCGCTAGGCGCAATGCAGTAGTCAATGACCTCCTTGTGCCCATTAGGCTTGATGCCAATGGCAATATAGACTGCTTCACGCTCAAATGTTTTTCGGCGCAAAGGAAGGTATGTCGCATCCAAATAGACGCAGAAAAACTTGTCGCTTAGCTTGCGTTTGTGGTAAGCCTCAACCTTTGGAATCATCTGCTTGGAAATATTTGATACCTGAGCTGGACTGTAATGGCTGCCATACATCTTTTCAATTAGATCGGCTATTTCCCTGGTGGTCACGCCCTTGGAGTAAAGCTTGATAATCATGCTTTCCAAGATATCCGAGTGCTGCTTGTAGTCAGGCAGCGTGTGCTGATGAAATTGACCGTTGCGATCCCGAGGCACTTGCACTTCAATTGAGCCAAATTGCGTATCAACTTTGCGGAAATAAGCACCATTTCTAGAGTTGCCAGTATTCCAGCCATTTCTGGCATAGGGATCATAGCCCAGAAATGCAGTCAATTCAGCTTCTAACAAGTTATTAACAGCCTGTTGTAGCTCTTTGCGCAATAAATCATTTATTTTGTCTGGATTGAATAGAGCTTGAGCAAAATCTTTGGTAAAATCATTCATGAAGGAGTTCTTCTTTCTGTATGTGTTTTTTGTTCAAACCAATCATACGAGAAAGGAACTCCTTTTTCTAATGTTTAAAGAAATAAATTTAAGGAATCATTCATCCTTACACAAACTATTTTACAGTCTC
>NZ_LARO01000103.1:0-1379 GCF_000980505.1 Lactobacillus sp. N54.MGS-719 | reverse complement strand
GATTAAGAAGTTGAAAGATTTGCTTGATCAAGGGATTCTGACTGAAGAAGAATTTCAAGCTAAGAAAAAGCAAATTTTGAAAATTTAGAGTAAACGAAACATACTAATCTAGTGTTGGATGATTACTCGACGGAGTAGTCGTTCAACACTTTTTCTTTTACTATGTAAAGTGGAGATGAAGCCAATGCCGTAGGACTCTTGGACACATGATGTCGTAAGCGAAACTGGCAGCTTCACCATTCAATTGAGAATTTCGTCTAAGTATGTTGGCTGTTAAAGTCCGGTTGAGAAAATTAGATCTGATTGAATTGGGTGAAGGCAGCTCATCTCCAAGTAAAGCGGAGGTTTATTCTTATGGCTTTATTGAAAACTGTTTTCGGTATTGACGTTAGCAGCCGGAAGTCTAACGTATGCATTATGGTCAATGGCCAAAAAGTTAATGACTATGCCATCTCCAACGATATGGTAGGCTTCAATCAGCTGCTGGATGACCTCAAGCAGGTTACCAACCCGCAGATTATCTTTGAAGCTACTGGCGTTTACTCTAGAAGACTCCAGGCGTTTTTAAACATGCACGAATTACGCTATGTCATGATGAACCCACTGGAAGCCAAAAGAAAGACAAAGGACGACTTGCACCAGAACAAGACCGACAAACTTGATGCCTTGTACCTTGCCAAGCTGCAGTCTGAGCACCCGCAACGGCTGGCCTATGTTCAAAGCGAAGAATATCAAGAATTGATGGCCAACAACCGCATCTACGAGCAGGCTTCGCACGATCTGATAACCAACAAGAATAGACTGCACAAAGCCATTCAGCTCACTTTCCCAGAGATTGAGCACCTAATGGCTAATCCGAGAGGAAAAAACTACTGGAGTATTGTTCTCAGATTCCCACACCCTGATATCGTATTAGAAACAAAAGAAGCCGATATCATCGACTTCTTAAAGAGCTTATCTGGTATTGGTGAAAAACGTGCCAATGATCTGGCACAGAGGCTTATCCGGCTGGCCAAGCTCGCTCCCAAGCGTGATCTAGAGATCCTTAAAAGCATTCCTGGCATCGCCGAAAATACTGCCTTGAGAATTATTAGTGAGCTCGGAGATATCAGACGCTTTAAAAACCCTAACCAATTAAATGCCTTCGTTGGCGTTGACCCTCAGGTTTATGAATCTGGCAGCCTTGCGGCCCATCTGTCTATTTCAAAGCGTGGGACAGCTATCGGCAGATACTTGGCAATCAACCAAATTCAGTCGGCTAAGAAAGCGAGAAACCCTTGTCATATTGCGGATTATTACGAGAAACGAAAACGGTCTTCTGAGACTGCAAGTCACAAGAAGGCCGCTATCGCATCGATCCATAAATTATTACGGACGAT